>NZ_ABTR02000001.1:300000-557500 GCF_000172975.1 Dethiosulfovibrio peptidovorans DSM 11002 | reverse complement strand
ACGGTGTGCCTATTGAAAAATGAGCCTGCGAGATACTGCGTGTAGCAAGGTTAAGGGCTATAAGGTCCGCAGCCGAAGGGAAACCGAGTCTTAACAGGGCGCAAGTTTCACGTAGTAGACCCGAAGCCCGACGATCTAGCCATGGCCAGGTTGAAGTGAGGGTGAAACCTCATGGAGGACCGAACCAGTATCTGTTGAAAAAGATTTGGATGAGCTGTGGTTAGGAGTGAAAAGCTAATCGAGTTGGGTAATAGCTGGTTCTCCCCGAAATGCATTGAGGTGCAGCCTCAGGTATTTCGTCTCGGGGGTAGAGCACTGGATGGATGCGGGGGACTGGGGTCCTACCAAATTCAACTAAACTCCGAATACCGAGACGTGAAGCCTGGGAGTGAGACTACGGGTGATAAGGTCCGTGGTCGAAAGGGAAACAGCCCAGACCGTCGGCTAAGGTCCCAAAGACATGCTAAGTGTGGCAAGGATGTGGAGATGCCCAAACAGCCAGGAGGTTGGCTTAGAAGCAGCCATCCTTTAAAGAGTGCGTAATAGCTCACTGGTCGAGGATCTCTGCGCCGAAAATGTAGGGGGCTAAGCATGACACCGAAGCCACGGGATGTATGTAAATACATCGGTAGGGGAGCGTTGCCATTGGAGTGAAGCCGTATTGTAAAGTGCGGTGGACCGATGGGAAGTGAGAATGCAGGCATGAGTAACGACAAACAAGTGAGAATCTTGTTCACCGGAAGACCAAGGTTTCCTGGGGAAGGTTGATCCGCCCAGGGTTAGGCGGGACCTAAGGCGAGGCTGAGAAGCGTAGTCGATGGACAGCAGGTAGACATTCCTGCCCCGTTCTTGGACGTTATTACCGAAGTGGTGACGCAGGAGGCTAGGTGTAGCCGGCGGATGGAAGAGCCGGTCCAAGGGAGTAGGCAGGGTAGGCAGGAAAATCCACCTACCTGATAATGCTGAGACCTGAAGGGGAGTGCTTACGAGCGCGAAGACATTGACGCCACGCTGCCGAGAAAAGC
The DNA here is from genome assembly GCF_000172975.1 of Dethiosulfovibrio peptidovorans DSM 11002. NCBI lineage: Bacteria > Thermotogati > Synergistota > Synergistia > Synergistales > Dethiosulfovibrionaceae > Dethiosulfovibrio > Dethiosulfovibrio peptidovorans. The sequence continues at coordinate 556,475 of NZ_ABTR02000001.1, read as the reverse complement.
CACTAGGGAGGAAGAGAACGCCCGTACCCGAAACCGACACAGGTGGTCTGGCTGAGAAGGCTAAGGTGAGTGGAATAACCATCGTTAAGGAACTCTGCAAGTTGACTCCGTAACTTCGGGAGAAGGAGTGCCACCCTGGTGAAGCTAATGCTGGTGGAGCTGAGGGTGGTCGCAGAAACCAGGCCCAAGCGACTGTTTACTAAAAACACAGGACTCTGCAGAAGGCGCAAGCCGACGTATAGGGTCTGACGCCTGCCCGGTGCTGGAAGGTTAAGGGGAGAGGTTAGTCTTCGGGCGAAGCTTTGAACCGAAGCCCCAGTAAACGGCGGCCGTAACTATAACGGTCCTAAGGTAGCGAAATTCCTTGTCGGGTAAGTTCCGACCTGCACGAATGGCGTAACGATTTGGGCGCTGTCTCGACGATGGATCCAGTGAAATTGTGGTACCGGTAAAGACACCGGTTACCCGTGGTGGGACGGAAAGACCCCGTGGAGCTTTACTGTAGCCTGGCATTGGGACTCGGCACATCATGTACAGGATAGGTGGGAGCCTGAGAAGCGAGTACGTCAGTATTCGTGGAGGCGTTGTTGGGATACCACCCTTGTTGTGTTAAGTTTCTAACCGCTGCTTCTGAATCGGAGAGCGGGACATTGTCAGGTGGGCAGTTTGACTGGGGCGGTCGCCTCCTAAAGAGTAACGGAGGCGCGCAAAGGTCATCTCAGGGCGAATGGAAAACGCCCGAAGAGCGTAAGGGTATAAGATGGCTTGACTGTGAGACAGACATGTCGAACAGAGACGAAAGTCGGTCCTAGTGATCCGGCGGTACCGAATGGAAGGGCCGTCGCTCATCGGATAAAAGCTACCCCGGGGATAACAGGCTGATCTCCCCCGAGAGTTCCCATCGACGGGGAGGTTTGGCACCTCGATGTCGGCTCGTCGCATCCTGGGGCTGAAGCAGGTCCCAAGGGTTGGTCTGTTCGCCCATTAAAGCGGTACGTGAGCTGGGTTTAGAACGTCGTGAGACAGTTCGGTCCCTATCCACCATGGGCGTAAGGTATTTGAGGAGAGCTGCTCCTAGTACGAGAGGACCGGAGTGGACGCACCGCTGGTGTACCAGTTGTGTCGCCAGATGCATAAGCTGGGTAGCTATGTGCGGAACGGATAACCGCTGAAGGCATCTAAGCGGGAAGCCGCCTCCAAGATGAGATACCTCACTGCGTAAGCAGGTAAGGCGTCCCGTAGACGACGGGGCAGATAGGCCGGAGGTGGAAGCGTGGCAACGCGTGGAGCTGACCGGTACTAATACGCCGAGGCCTTAACCTCTTTTTGTTTTCTTTGTTCCTTGTCAGGGAGCTTATATATAGTTTGGAAAGATTCTTGGTGGCTTTTGCGGAGGGGGTACACCCGGTCCCATGCCGAACCCGGCAGTTAAGCCCTCCAGCGCCGATGGTACTGCGATTCGCTTCGTGGGAGAGTAGGTCGCTGCCAAGAGTCTTTTCTCCTTTCTACGACCAGCCCCGACCATCCTTCGATGGTCGGGGCTGGTCGCGTTATGTCTGGTTTGTTCTATAGGGTTTTGTGGAATCCCTTGGCGGCGGCGGTCAGTGAGACCAGAGCCAGAGCGGTCTGGGCCGATACCTGAGGTATCAGGTCCGATAGACCCACTCCCTTGGAGAGGATGGCCTGCATAATCTCCAGATACCACCTTAGAGGGTTCAAAGCGGTGAGCCATTGGACCGGAAGGGGCATATTCCGGACAGGGAAGACGAATCCGCTTAGCAGTATGGCTGGCATGAGAAAGAAGAACGCAGTCAAGAGGGCCTGTTGCTGGGTGGTGGCGCTTACGCTTATCAGAAGGGCGCAACCCAGGTTCCCCGCTAGGAAAATCGCGGTGAGAGCGTAGAGCAGCGCCAGGCTTCCCTTAAAGGGCACGTCGAATACTACGAAGGCTATGGCGAGCATGGCTGTCATTATCAGATAGGCAATTGCCATGTAGGGAAGGGTCTTTCCCAGTATGAACTCGATCCCCCTTATGGGGGTTACCATTATCTGCTCTATCGTTCCGATCTCCTTTTCTCTGACGATCGAAACCCCAGCGACCAGTAGACTCTGTAGGGTCAACATCATGGCTATAAGCCCCGGAACGTAGTATCTTTCGCTGTCCAGGTTTGGGTTGAACCAGTTCCTCAGCCTGAGGTCCACCGCTTCGCCCATCGATCCCGGTGGAAGCAGCTCCTCGTTCAGCCTTCTTACCACCGCCGAGGCTGCGCTCAATATGGTTCCGGAGTCGAGGGAGTAGGTTCCGTCCAGCAGTATCTGGATGGAGGCTCCCCGCCTGGATAGGATATCCGCTTCGAATCCTCTGGGTATCCAGAGCGCTGCCCTGGTGTCTCCCCGGTCCATGAGGCTTTTCAGTTTCTCTGGAGAAGAGACGTACCACCCCATAGAGAAATGACGTCCCGCCACGAAGCTCCTGATAGCATTCCGTGAGGACGGCGTCCTGTCCAGGTCCAGCACCACCAGTTTTGCCTGACGGAGGTCGGTGGTCATGGCGAATGACATTACCAGCATCATCATCACCGGCATGGCGAACACAAGAAGCCTCATCCTTTTATCCCGTACTATCTGGAGCCCTTCCTTGACGAGCATCCTTTCGAGTCTCTTCCACATGTCAATCCACCTTCATCCTCATGGCCTTAGCCGTCAAAACGGCCATCAGAGTGCCGTACAGGGCGAGAAAGGCCAGGTCCAGCCACAACACGGAAAGGCCCACTCCCTTCAGGTATATTCCCCGAAGTATGGATATGAAATATCTTCCCGGGATTACGTAGGTCAACCACCTAAGCGGCATCGGCATATCAGCTATGGAGAATACGTAACCGCTCATAAGAAGTGTCGGCACGTAGCTTGCCATGACGGCCACCTGGCTTGCCAGAAGCTGGGACCTCAGTCTGGCGCTCTGTTGTAGTCCGAATAGGAGCGATCCTAGCAGGAAAACCGTACCGGCGGCAAAGAGCAGCGCCGGGTTGCCCCTGAGAGGTACCCCAAAGAGCCAACGTCCCGCTGCGACCGACAGGACTATGTCTCCCAGTCCTATGACCAAATAGGGGGCTATCTTGGCGGTAAGTAGCTCTCCCTTCCTGATCGGGGTGCTTATGAGCTGTTCCATGGTGCCTGTCTCCCACTCTTTCGCTATAGTGGTGCTGGCTAGAAGAGCCGCTATGACCACCATCACTATGGCTATCACCCCCGGGACCAGTGTCCAGGTACTCTCCATGGCCTCGTTGAACCAGCTTCGACTAACCAAGGAGATCGGAGCCCTGAAGGATGGGGCGAGTTTAGGGGAGAAAGCCATCGCCAGGGCCGACACGTAGCCCGACGCCATTCTGGCTGTCGTGGCGTCAGATCCGTCCACCACCGCCTGGAATCGGGAGGCTCGTCCGGACAGAACCGCCTCGGAGAAATCCGCCGGTATTGCCAGTCCCACCAGGGCATCTCCACGATCTATGGCCTTTTCCAGGTCCTTCAGGGTCTTTCCGTTAAGGACCACGTCGAAGTAGGGCGATCCGTCGAAGAGGGAGATGAGCTCCCTGCTTTGGGGGCTGCCGTCGCCGTCCCATACCACCGTGGGGACGTCCTTAAGGTCCATCTTCAGGGCGTAGCCGAACAGTAGTATCAGTATCACCGGCATGGCCACGGCCAGAGCGAGGCTTCTGGGGTCCCGGACGAGGTGTATGAACTCCTTTTTTATCAGTGCGGACAGCCTCTGGAGGTTCAACTTTTCTCGCCTCCCTCCACCAGCTCTACGAAGGCATCCTCCATGGAGGACGTGTCTGTACGTTTTTTCAGCTCTCCCGGGGTACCCAGAGCTATCATGTCTCCCCGAAAGATCATGGCCAGACGGTTGCAGTATTCCGCCTCCTCCATGTAGTGGGTTGTGACGAACACCGTTATCCCTCTATCGCTCATGTCGTTTATGAGCTCCCAGAAGGTCCGTCGGCTAACCGGGTCCACCCCGCTGGTGGGCTCGTCGAGAAACACTATCGGAGGTTCGTGAAGCACGGCGCAGGCCAGAGCCAGTTTCTGTCTCCATCCCCCGGTGAGGGATCCTGCAATGTCGCCTCTCCTGCGAGAGAGGTCGGCCATGTCGAGGGCCCATTCCTTTCTCTCCTTCAGTCTGGAGTCGTCCAGGCCGTAGATTCCGCCGTAGAAGTTCAGGTTCTCCTCCACGGTCAGATCCTCGTAGAGGGAGAATTTCTGGCTCATGTAGCCGATCCTCCACTTGACCGACTCGGGATCCTTCCCGACGTCCACTTCGGCCACCACCGCCCGTCCCGAGCTGGGGGAAAGCAGGCCGCAGAGCATCCTTATAGTGGTGCTCTTGCCAGCTCCGTTGGGGCCGAGAAAGCCGAAAATCTCCCCCTGGAATACCTCGAAGGACAGGTCGTTTACGGCGGTGAAGTCGCCGAAGGTCTTGGTGAGGTTATTAGCCGTTACCGCCGTCCCGTCTTCGAAGGGGGGTATTTCTCCCGGAGGTGCCATCGCCCTCTCCCCTCGGGGCTCGGAGACCACCGACACGAAGACGTCCTCCAGCGACGGAATCGTCTCCTCCACCGTACCGTGAGGTATAGAGGCCGTTCGCAGGATGGCCTCTATCTCCGAGGAAGCGACGTCGTCGGGACACTCCAGGTGGATCGAATCACCGAAGGGGGTGGAGTGCCAGCCATCCCTGGTCCTAAAGGCCTCTGCCGCTTTTCTCGGTGCCCTGGTGGTGAAGGAGTACAGTCTGCCCGACATGAGGGACCTTACCTGCTCCAGGGTTCCCTGTCCGAGAAATCTCCCTTTGTCCATTAGGGCGATCCTGTGACATCGCTCCGCCTCGTCCATGTAGGCCGTGGTTACCACCGTGGCGACCCCTCGGTCCGACAGGCCGAATAGCATTCGCCAGAAATCCCGTCGACTTACCGGATCCACCCCGTTGGTCGGCTCGTCCAGGAGGAGTACCTTCGGGGTGTGGATCAGGGCGCAGACCAGCTGAAGCTTCTGCTTCATCCCTCCGGACAGGGCACCCGCCCGCCTCTTCTTGAAGGGGTCCATGTAGCTGAAGCGAAGGAGCTCGTCCACCCTTTCGGATCTACCTTTTTTGGGTAGGCCGTATAGGTCGGCGTAGAGGTCGACGTTTTCCTCCACCGTCAGGTCCGGATAGAGGCCGAACCTCTGGCTCATGTAGGCTATTCTATCCTTGACTCGGTCCGGTTCCTCCGACACGTCAAGGCCGTCGATCATGGCGGAGCCTCCTGTTCCGTCCAGCACGGTGGCCAGTATTCGAAGCACCGTGGTCTTTCCGGCTCCGTCCGGGCCGACTATGCCGAAAATCTCCCCTGGGTCTACAGAGAAGGACAGGTGAGCCACCGCTTGGAGGCTCCCGAAAGATCTCTCCAGGTCATGGACATCGACGAGGGCGGTCATCTCGGAGTTATCCTCACCGTGACTGGCATGCCTATCTTTAGAACTCCGTCGTCGTTATCGACCCGGACCTTTATGCGGTACATCAGGTTGACCCGTTCTTTTCTGGTCTCCACCGTTTTGGGAGTGAACTCCGCCTGGGAGGATATGTATGTCACCTTCCCCTCGATCCCGCGGTCCAGTCCGTCTATCTCCACCAAGGCGCTCTGACCGAGGGCTATGTGGGGCAGGTCGGTCTCCATTACGAAGCACCTTATCCATGGTCGGTCCAGCCTGGCGAGGGAGAAGGCCGGTGTTCCGGGAGAGACGTTCTCCCCCTCTTCCGAGGCCTTCACCAGCACCGTTCCGTCGAAGGGAGCCCTCAGCTCGGCGTATTCCAATTTCAGAGCGGCCATGTCGGTCTTGGCCTTAGAGGCTCTCAGCCTGGCTCTGGCCTGGGCCTTTACTTCCTCTCTCGGTCCTGCCGTTACGAGGTCGTAGCGGGCCTGGGCTCCCTGAAGGGCGGCGTAGGCCTGTTGAACGTCCTCTCTGCGACTTCCCTCCTTCAAAAGACTCAGCTGTTGGGAGGCGGCCGACACCGATGCTCTCGCTTCGTGGAGTTTTTCCTGAGCGTTGCGATATGCCGTCCTGTAGGATTCGTACTCTCTCTGGCCTATGGACCCCGATTTATAGAGGCTTTTGAACCTTTCGTCGTCTGCCTTGGCCATCTCTAAAGTAGCCTCGGCGGATCGTCTGGCGGCGACGGCCTGGTTCAGCCTGGCCTGGGCCTCGGCTATCAGCTGGACCCTGGAGCCTCCCTCCATCTCGGCCAAGGCCGCCTTGGCCTTCTGGACGTCGGCGCTGGCAGCGGCTATTTCCTCCGGGCGGCTGCCTTTCTCCAGCTCCTCCAAGTTCGCCGCCGCCATGATCTGTTCTCCTATGGCAGTCTCCAGCGCCAGCTTCAGATCTTCGGTGTCCAGCTTTGCCAGGACCTCCCCTTTTTTTACCCGGTCTCCCTCATCGGTGTAGACGGTCTTTACATATCCTCCTACACGAAAGCTGAGGGTCGACGTAGTGGCCTCCACCGTTCCGGAAAGGGAGAGGGCCCCGTTCCCGTTTTTTCCCAGGGTCCAGGACGCAGCTGCCGCCATCGTCAGGGCCGCTGCTACCGCGGCGATACCTATAAAAGCTTTCTTTTTATCCATCGATCTTTCCTCCCTCTCGAATCGCCTTTATTCCCGCCAGGGCGAAGGTCGCGGTGTGGCGGGCGAGGGTGTCCATGTCTATCTCCTTGGCCTCTCCGGCCAGGCCGATGGCCTTTATGGTGTCGCCGAAAAATATCATGTAGAAGCACTGGCTCACCGAGCTCATGACGCAAAGCAGCACCTGACGTCTCGTGGCACTGTCTCCCAAAAGCTCCGCCACGGTGGACATGACTATGTCCCTTTGGGGGTAGATGTGTTTGACCATGAGTTCCGTCATTATCGGCGAGGGATGCAGCAGCTCCCGTGAAAGAAGGGCTATTCTCCCCTCGTTGCCGTGGATTTGAGCCTCTCCGACGAGCCGGTTGACGTAGGCCCTCAGGAAAAAGGCCAGCCTTTCCTCGGCGGAGTGGTCTCCCGGCGGCACAACCGGATGTCGCTCTATGATGGTGGTGAGTATGTCCTCCAGGAGGGCTCGGTAGAGCATCTCCTTGCTCCCGAAGTGGTAGTTTACCGACGCCAGGTTCACCTCGGCCAGGGAACATATCTCCCTGATCGTGGCCTCGTTGTAACTTTTCTCGCCGAAGACCATTCCTGCTGCGTCGAGGATCTTCTGCTTAGTGGCCTTTATCTCTGTCATGTCGGGTCTCCTTTTTAAACATACGTTTAAATCATTTGTTTTATTCTATGACCCTGACGGTTGTTCGTCAACGGAGGACTCAGGTGTCGGCTTTTTTGTTTGCTAAGCTAACTTGCCGCTCAGTAAGTCGAGCGGTTTTTCGGTAAGACCGTCGTTGACAAAGAGCAGCCAATCGATTAGACTCTCTTACCTATGATGACCGTCGGTCAAAATAAAAACCGTTGGTCATGGATATGATGGGGAGGTGTAGGCCATGGCGAGGCTTTCCGCCAAGAAGAAGGCCGTGTTGGAGAGGATGACCAGAGATTCTCTCATCTCGGCGGTTGAGAAGCTCCTTCAGGAAGATGGTTGGAAAGGTACCACCATGGATCGGATAGCCAAGGAGGCCGGTGTCTCCAAGGGTACGGTCTACAACTACTTCAAGGACAAGAGGGATATCCTTTTTTCCGTGATGGAGAGGAACACCGAGGAGATAAGGGAGTTCGTTCGATCCGTCGACCTGGGCAAGTCCGATCCTGTCGAATTGTTGAGGAAAATAGTGGACAAGACCTTCATGGACCTCTACGAGAAGAGAAAGCTGATCTCCGCCACGGTCCAGGCCTATTACGAGGACAAGGATCTGCGTAGAAATATAGACCCCGATCAGGCCTGTCACGAGGATCACCCTATGAGAGAGGTCAGAAAGGTCATTGCCGAGGTCATAGCCATGGGGGTGAAGTCCGGAGTGTTTCGACCTATCGAGCCCGCCATGGCCGAGGCTGCCATAAACGCCATGACCATGGGGGTAGCCAAGCAGTTTGCAGCGGGGATGGTGAGTTTCCCCGGAGAGGTTTACGTGTATACCGTCAGAGACCTGGTCATAAGGGGTCTGTTGGCGGATTGAATTTTTCGAGTTCGAAGGGTAGGTGCTTTTATACATGGGTAACGTAGGCAGAAGGGGTTCGGCGAAGGTGGTTTTGCTGATCCTGATATTGGGAGCGGCGGCTTTCTTCGGAAGGGAGTACTTCGTCGGAAAGGCGCAGGACGAGGCCAGGGCTCAGGCTCAAGCGGTCGAACAGGCCAAGCCTCAGGCTCCCGTGGTGGTGCTCCACGTGGTTCGAAAGGCCGATTTGGCCGTCCCCAGGGAGTATATCGGCAGGGTGGAGCCCATACAGTCGGTGTCCATAAGGCCCCAGATAAGCGGCGAGATAGCCGAGGTTCACTTCCAGGAAGGTTCTATGGTGAAGGAGGGCGACCTTCTTTTCTCCATAGACGACAGACGGTTCAGGACTACCGTCTCTCTCAGGAAGGCCGAGCTCGCCAAGGCGGAGGCCAACTACGACAGGGCCTCCAAGTATCTGAAGAGACTCAAGGCCGCCGATCCCAGGAGCGTCTCGGCGTCGGACATAGATATGGCTCAGAGCGATCTTCTCCAGGCTAAGGCCCAGGTACAGCAGGCCAAGGCGTCTCTGTCTCTGGCTCAGATAGACCTGAGCTACACCAAGATAAGGGCCCCTATAACAGGAAAGGTGGGAGAGGCGTTCTATACCAAGGGTAACTACGTCACCCCGGCGGGGTCTACGACCCTGACCAAGATAGTGCAGATGGATCCCATAAGGGTTTCCTTCGCACTGTCGGACAGGGAATATCTGGATCAGTTGGATTCCTTCAAAAACCGGGATCAGTCGGTGTTCGACGCGACCATAAAGTTGGCCAACGGAGAGGTCTACCCCAAAAAAGGCGAGAGGGACTTCGAGGATAACGTCATGGATAAGGGTACCGGCACCATAATGGTCAGCCTGAGGTTCGAGAACGATGGGGGAGCCCTCGTTCCCGGCTCTATGGTCAGGGTAGAGGCCAGGCCCTCCAAGTCCAAGGTGGTTCCGGTCATACCTCAGGAATCCGTCATGGCCGATGGCCAGGGAGATTTCGTCTACGTCGTCGACGAGGCCAATAAGGTGGACAGGAGGGGAGTAGTATTGGGGGATTCCATAGGTAAAAACTGCGAGGTTCTCTCCGGTCTCGAGGGCGGCGAGAGGATAGTGTTCCGAGGGATTCAGTCGGTCAGGCCCGGTGTGGTCGTCTCTCCTATTCAGGAGGAGACCGGCGGGGATAAATCGCCGGCGGAGTTGGCCCAGGCGTCCGATTACGATCTCAAGCCGATCGTGTCGGGCGACGGGGAGATAGACGGTTAAACCATGTTCTCAAAATTTTTCATAGAACGTCCCCGTTTCGCCATGGTCATAGCGGTGGTACTGGCCCTGGCCGGAGGAATAGCGGCTCTGAACCTGCCGGTCAAGCAGTATCCCGACATCGCTCCTCCCCAGATAAGTGTCGAGGCCATGTATCCAGGCGCAGATGCCGAGACCCTGGCCAACACCGTCGGGATTCCTCTGGAGGAGGCCATAAACGGCGTGGACGACATGATCTACATGAACTCCACCTCCAGCAACACCGGACGCTATTCTCTGACCATAACCTTCAAGACCGGAACCGACACGGATATGGCTTTGGTTAAGGTCCAAAACAGGGTTCAGCAGGCCGAGCCTCTGTTGCCCGGCGAGGTCACGGCCCGAGGCATAACCACCGAGTCCAGGTTTTCCGACGTGTTGGGCTTCGTTGCCCTCATCTCACCGAACGGGACGAGAGACTCTACCTTCATGACTGACTACGCCCAGAACAACGTCAGCAACGCTCTCAAGAGGGTTCCAGGGCTCGGGGACGTCCAGGTAATGGGAGCCAAGTACAGCATAAGGGTGTGGCTGGATCCGGACAGGCTGGCCTCTATGGGACTCAGCACCTCCGACGTGGCCGGAGCCATCTCCAGCCAGAACAGACAGGCTTCTCTCGGATCGATCGGGGCTGCCCCGGGCGATGGAAGCAACTCTCTGGTCTACACCTTGACCACCAAGGGGCGGCTCGGCAGCGTGAGAGACTTCGAGAACGTCGTCATAAGGACCACCGAGGACGGCGCTATGGTCAAGCTGAAGGACGTGGCTAGGATAGAGCTGGGCTCAGAGGACTACACCTTCCACGCCGGGTTGAACGGCGCTCCTGTGGCCATGATGCTGCTGTCCCAGGCGTCCGATTCCAACGCTCTGGATGCTATGAGGGCAACGGAGAAGGCCCTGAAGGATCTTTCCAAGACTCTGCCGTCTGACATGGAGTTCGTTATAGGATACGACTCCACCGAGTACGTCAAGGAGACCATCCACGAGATCCTATTCACCCTGGCGCTGACCTTCTCCCTGGTGGTCTTGGTGTGTTACGTGTTCCTTCAGGACTGGAGGGTCACCCTGGTGCCGGTCATGGCGATTCCCATATCGCTTCTGGCGACCTTCATAGGATTGATGACGCTGGGCTTCAGCATAAACATACTGACCTTGTTCGCCTTCGTTTTGGTAATAGGGACCGTCGTGGACGACGCTATAATAGTGGTCGAAAGGGTTCTCTACGTCATGGAAAGGGACGGAGTGGGCTCCGTGGAGGCCACCGTTCAGGCCATGAAGGACGTCACAGGGCCTATGACGGCGACCACACTGGTCTTTTTGGCCATATTCGTTCCTGTGGCATTCATGGGAGGAATGACGGGAGAAATCTACCGTCAGTTCGCGGTCACGGTGTCCTTCTCGGTCGTGTTCTCCCTGGTGGTGGCTTTGACCTTGAGCCCAGCCATGTGCGCCCATATGCTTCACGGCATAAAGCCAAAGACCAGAGGACCTCTGGCCTGGTTCAACCGGATGGTCTCAAAGGCCTCCCGGGGTTACGTGGCCGGGTCTCTGTGGATAGCCAGAAGGACTCTCGTCACGTTGGGACTGCTGGCATTGGTCATGGCCGTGGCGGTAGGGATCATGAGAATAACCCCCACCGCCTTCGTCCCGGACGAGGACCAGGGGGCGGCCTTCGCGGTGGTCCAGCTTCCCGAGGGAGCCACCCAGGAGAGGACCGATGCGGTCATGGAAAAACTGGTGCCCCAGCTGGAGAGGATTCCGGGGGTCAAGTTCGTCATGAACGTAGTGGGATTCAGCCTGCTGGGAGACTCGGGAGAGAATGTGGCGTCTCTTATAATAAACCTGGATACCTGGTCCGAGAGAAAAACCGCTGAGACAGGACTGAACGCCATAGTGGAAAACGTGAAGGCCATAGCCGCATCGATCCCCGAGGCCAGGGTGAACGTCTTCACCCCTCCGGCTATACAGGGCTTGGGAATGGCTGGAGGGCTGGACGTCAGACTACAGTCCACGGTGGACAACGATCCTCAGAGGCTCGCCCAGGTAACCGGCGAATTCCTAATGAAGCTTAACAGGGCTCCTGAGTTCATGTACGGTTTCAGCACCTACACTGCAGACACTCCCCACCTGTTTCTGGACATAGATAGGGAGAAGGCCGAGATGCTCGGGGTGCCGTTGGACAACGCCTTCAGCACCCTTCAGACCTATTTCGGAACGGCCTATGTCAACGACATAAACATAGGCACGACGGTAAACAAGGTCATATTACAGTCCGACTGGCCTTACAGGAACGAGAGGTCCAACGTAGGCAATATCTTCGTGAACAACAGGATGGGAGAAAGGGTTCCGGTGGACAGTTTCATGAAGCTCCATAAGACCCTGGCCCCAAGGGCCGTAAGCCGTTACAATCTGTTCCCTACGGCGTCTGTGATGGCCTTCACAGCCCCGGGTTTTTCGTCGGGAAACGGCATAGAGGTGGTCGAGAGGCTGGCCTCGGAGCTTCCCGAGGGCTATAAGGTGGACTACTCCGGCATGACCTATCAGGAGAGGGAGTCCAGTGGTCAGACGGTCATGATAATAGCAATAGCGGTATTGTTCGGGTATCTGTTCCTGGTGGCCCAGTACGAGAGCTGGTCCGTTCCCCTGGGAGTTATCCTTTCTCTGCCGGTAGCTCTGCTCGGCGCGTTGGTCGGTATATTCGTGATGAAGCTGTCTCTCAGCATATATGCCCAGCTTGGCATACTGTTGCTTGTGGGGCTGTCGGCCAAGAACGCCATACTCATAGTGGAGTTCGCCAAGGAACAGCACGACGAGAAGGGACTACCCGTGATAGATGCGGTGGGTATCGCGGCGTCCGAGCGGTTTAGATCGGTCATGATGACCGCCTTCACCTGCGTTATAGGCATTCTGCCCATGCTTTTTGCCACAGGAGCCGGGGCCGGTAGCCGTCTTCACGTCGGTACGACAATGTTCTTCGGCATGAGCATAGCCTCGACCTTCGGCATCTTTCTGATCCCTGGTCTCTACGTTTTCCTTCAGACCTACAGGGAGAGGATAAAGGGTGCCATAGGTAGAATGGTGATGGGCCACGGACAAAAGACAGAGGAAAAGGGGTAGTCGCTTTTGAGAAAATTTATCGCCGCTTTAGCGGTTTTCGTGGCACTGACTGCGGTGATGCCCGTTATCGCTTTCGCCGCTGAGGAGCCTGCGTCTAAGGATATTAATCTGGAGCTGGGGGACTGGCGGAAGATGGCGAAACGGTATCCCATGCCCTATTTCGCCGCTTTGGATACCCCGGACGCTCCGGCCCCGGAGGTGTTGGCAAACTGGTGGAATTCCCTCGGCGACGAGACCCTGACGAGGCTCATATTGGCCTCTCTGGAGAACAACAGGGACATGGCCTCGGCTCGGTCCAGCTTCGCCGAGGCGAGAGCCGCTCTGGGAATAAGCAAGGCAGCCCTTCTGCCCTGGTTGGACAGCGCCGGATCCTTCACCAACATGAAGACCGGAGAGAACGCCAGTCTGACTGGCTCCCAGGTAGGGCCCATAGACCTCTACAAGCTGGGTATAGACGCATCATGGGAGATAGATCTCTTCGGCGGTCAGGCCCTTAAGATAAAGGCCAGCGCCGCAGACCTTCAGGCCAGATACGGGGCTCTGCACAACTCATGGGTGAGTCTCTCCTCCGAGGTGGCTCTCAACTATATATCCTTGAGGACCCTTCAGAAAAGGCTGATGGTAGCAGAGAAGAACCTGGGGCTTCAGAACGCCACATTGGAGCTGCTGCAGTCGCAGTACGATTCGGGACTGGCCGACGAGCTTGCCCTCAGTCAGGCCAAGTACACCATGGAGCAGACCCGGTCGTCCATCCCTCCAATAAAGACAGGGATAGAGGAGGCTATGAACAGGCTGGCCATACTGGTCGGTCAGGTTCCCGGGAGTCTGGCGGAGGAGCTTTTCGACTACGAAGAACTTCCCGATCCCGAGAAGATAGATCTCGTCGGCATTCCCGCCGATTTCATCCGTCAGCGTCCGGATATCTACATGGCCGAGAGACAGCTGGCCGCCCAGATAGCTAGAAAGGACGCTTCCAGGAAGGACTTCCTGCCGAAATTTAGCCTGTTCGGCTCTATCGGACTAGAGTCCTACAGCTCCGCCGGGGGGCTTTCCGTGTCGGACGGAGGGGTGTACTCCATAGGCCCCAAGATTTCCTGGCCCATCTTCCACGGGGGGGCTATCAGGAAGAACATAAAGGTGCAGACCGAGAAACAGAAACAGGCTCTGGCAAACTACGAGCAGACCGTATTGAACGCTGTAGCCGAGGTGCGAAACGCCCTCACCGCCGAGACCCAGGAAAGGCTCAGAAACGAGTCCCTAGGCAGAGGAGTCGAGTCCGCCGCCTCCGCCATGGCAGTGGCGGAGGACCAATACGTAAACGGCCTCACCGACTTCAACAACGTCATAATAGCTCAGAGGGCGCTGCTGGATCTGGAAGAACAGCTGGCCGTCAGCGAAGGCGAGATGCTGTCGAACCTGGTGAGGATCTTCAAGGCCCTAGGAGGAGGCTGGGCTCCTATGTCGGAGTACGGCCCGGTGCAGGCTCGGGCTCTGAAGAAGGACGAGCCGAAGGGCATAGAGCTGAGCGACGAGAGCCAGGCCTACCTGGACAAGATAAGGAAGGAGCTCGAGGGCTCCGATTAGAGCGAGGTCGGGGCCAGAACAATTAACAAGCTCCGGTTCTGTGATACAGTGGTTGATATGGAGGTGATAGAATGAGAAATATCTGGACGATATGCGCGGCTTTGGTCCTTTGCGCCTTGGTGACCCGATCGGAGGCGATCGAGTCTCCCTCTATGTCGTGGGGAAACTGGGTCTTTCTGGAGGGCGATAGCTATAGAGAGTTTTTCTCTCCCGTGCCTGTGAAGGGCGTGCGGTTTTTCTCCGACCCCGATGGAAACTGTTTTCTTACGGCGGTGGTTCCCGACGCATCTTTGGAGACCATCCCCCGGCCCGATTGGTTCTCCTCCGACGGCATAGGAGAGGCCCCCGGCAAGCCCGGAGGCGATTCCATGTCGTGGGGAAGATGGGCACTGGTCGACAAAAAAGGCTATAGAGAGTTCTATCCCCCCGGTCCCAAGGCTAAGGGTGTCCGTTGGTTCGCCGATCCGGAGGGAAAATGCTTCAGACAGTCGGTGGTTCCCGATCCTGTGATGACCCCAATCGATCTTCCCGAATGGTTCTCCTCGGAGAACATGGGAACGCCCCCCAGGGGATTCGGTAAGAGATGAAAAAAGAGAAGAGGCCGTATCGGTTCGAACCGATACGGCCTCTTCTCGCTCTAGTTTTCATTTTCCAGAAGCTGGACCACTTCCTTGAGGGCCTTCCTTATCGGGATGTTCTGAGGGCAGGCGGTCTCGCACTTTCCGCACTCCACGCACTGGGACGCCTTGCCTCCGTCCTTGGTTAACACTCCGTAGAACTGTTTGGCTCCCGCCAGGTCGTCCAGCATGGTGACCTTGTTGTACTGGGCGAAACACTCGGGAATCTTCACCCCGGCGGGGCAGGGCATGCAGTAACGGCATCCGGTGCAGTTCACGGCCATACGGTCCATGTATATCCGAGCCGCTTTATCCACCGCGGTTCTCTCCGTCTCGGTAAGGTTTCCGGGGTAGCCCTGTTCGGCGGCCTCGAGGTTGTCCTCGACCTGCTCCATGGAGCTCATTCCGCTGAGGACCACCGACACCTCCGGTTGGTCCCATAGCCATCGAAGTCCCCATTGGGCGGGAGATCTGCCGGGGGCGTTCTCCCTCCATATCTTAGCCACGTCTTCCGGAACCGTCCTGACCAGGGCTCCTCCTCTGAGGGGTTCCATAACTATTACCCCGAGCCCCTTTTCCGCGGCAGCCTTAAGACCTTTTTCTCCCGCCTGGTAGTTGCGGTCTATGAAGTTGTACTGTATCTGGCATAAGTCCCAGTCGTAGGCGTTCAGTATGGCGTCGAACAGGTCCGGGCCGTCGTGGAATGAGAAACCGGCGTTCTTGATCTTGCCCGCTCTTTTGGCTCGGTCCAGAAATTCCCCTACCTTAAGCGACTCGGCGTGTCTCCACCGCGCCTTGTTCAGGGCGTGGACAAGGTAGTAGTCTATATGGCCAGTCTCCAGTCTCTCCAGCTGGCGGTCCAGAAAGTCGTCCATGTCCTCCGGTTTCTCCGCCAGCCAGACCGGGAGCTTGGTGGCCAGGAAAACCTTCTCCCTGTAGCCGTCTTTTAGCGCTTTGGCCAGGTACAGCTCTCCGTCTCCGTCGTGGTAGGGCCAGGCTGTGTCCACATAGTTTATCCCGCCGTCGATTCCCCGGCGGATCACCCTGACCGCCTCGTCGGTGTCAACTTTCCCGTTTTCTCCCATCGGGAGCCTCATACAGCCGAATCCCAGTGCGGACAGTTCATCGCCGGTCTTGGGCATCTTACGGTATTTCATTCGGAAATCTCCCCTTCCGTTTTTTTCTTCCATCCTCTTTCCCTGAAGGCCACGGCGTTTTTGGCCATTCTCTCCATTGTCCTCGCCGTCGTCTCCAGATCCCCTTCGTCTATTCCCTCCGATATGGCCTCGTTCCACCGATCCATGGCGGAGATCTTCTTTTCCACTAGGGCCTTCCCCTTAGAGGTCAGCCCCAGACGGAGTATCCGTCGGTCCGATCTATCCCTCTCTCTGGTTATCAGTCCCTTGTCCTCCATCCCCGCCAGTGTCCTGGCCAGTGCTCCCTTGTCCATCTCCAGCTTCTCTCGCAGTTCCTCCTGAGAGGGGAGGTCTCGGTCCATCGAGTTCAGGCAGAACAGCGCCCCGAACTCGCCGCAGCCTATTTCCTCCGGCGAGATAGCCGTCGACATGTAAGAGTGGGAGAGCCTGTGGATTATGGAGATCCACCGTCCCATAGAGTTCTTCATAAGGTAGATAGAACCTCCTTTTTAAGCTGCCTCATCTCCTTCCTCAGAGGAAGCAGGGTTATGCCAGCCGCTATCGCATCGGCCAGGGGAAAGGAGAGAAGCACTCCGGTCAGTCCCATGAACCGAGGGAGGATCGCCAGAAGGGGCAGAAAAACCAGTACGTGCCTTGTCATGGAAAGCCAGAAGGCCGGTTTGCCCTTACCCAGGGCCTGAAATGCGGTGGCCCCTATCCTGTGTATCGCCACGAGGCTCGTTCCTGCCACTATGGTAGGCAGAGATACCACCCCGGCGGCTATGAGATCGGGGTCGTTGGTAAAAAGGGAGAACACCCTCTCTGGCAGGAAGAATAGCAGCAGGAAGAAGAACACGCAGCCTCCGGTTCCCCATATGATGGACAGCTTTATGGAGGACCGGACCCGGTCGAACAGTCCCGCACCGTAGTTGTATCCCGCCAGAGGCTGCATTCCCAGGGCGACCCCGTTGACCGCCATGTAGACTATTGACATGACCCTGTTGATTACACCGTAGGCTGCGACGTAGTAGGGGCCACCGTATATTCCCATGGCGTTGTTGACCGATGCCATGACCAGACTGGTTCCGGCCATTCTGACGAAAGCCGAGACCCCTATGGAGGAAATCTCGGAGACTATATCCCTGTCGACTCTCAACCTCCTAGGAGAGAGCTTTATCACCTTGTGAGGGGAGACGGTGAAGTGGGAGACCAGCCATATCACCACCAAGAGTTTGGAAATCAGCGTTCCCCATGCGGCTCCGGCTACTCCCATATGGAAGTGGAAGATGAACAACCAGTCCAGAAAAACGTTGGCCAGACCGGATATGACCATGGATAACATGGCTACGTTGGCGTTCCCCTCGGACCGGACCACCGCATTGGACGACATCGCCAGCAGGGTCAAGGGACAGCTCAGGAGTATTATCCCCAGGTATTCCAGAGCGTAGGGCTTTATCTCCTCGCTGGCTCCGAACAGGGTCACCACAGCCTCGGCGGATGCCTTGCCCAGCAGCGTAGCTGCTATACCCAGGATAAGGGCCAAGGCCACCACGTTCCCCAGAGCTCGGGAGGCCAGCTCCCTGTCATGTCGTCCCAGGGCCCTGGAGACCAGAGACGCTCCGCCCATGCCGATAGCTCCCCCCATGGCGCCCATCAACATCTGAAATGGAAGGCATATGGTAGTTCCTCCGAGGGCCAGGGTCCCTACTCCCTTGCCTATGAAGGCCGCGTCCACCATGTTGTACGATGCCTGGACGACCATCCCCGTTATGGTAGGAAGCGACAGCTTCCAGAGTATCGCTCCTACCGGATAGCTCCCCATCATCTCCGCCTTTTTCCCCTTAGGAACTTTCGCCATCTAACTATCCCCTTCCCTGTAGGAGGACAAAGGTTGCTTAAGCAACTATAGTCGGGCCTAAGATATTAGTCAAGGCGACATGGAACGTCGCTCATGGTATACTTTTTCGATACATTAACTTAGAAGGGAGGTGTCTTCATGCTGGGAGCCAGCCACGCCATAATGTCCTTTGCCCTTGTATACGGCGCCACCGGAAGGGTTATTCCGGCGTCGGTGGCATCGGCCGGAGCGATTTTTCCCGATTCGATCGAGAGGATAGTTTGTGGCAGGAGATGGATGAAGTATCATCGTAAGTGGAGTCACTGGTTTCCTCCATATCTGGCCCTGGCTTGGCTCACCGGGAAATATCTGGAGGCCAATCCCTTCCCCGGCTTGATCGAGAGCATCGGAGGCGATCTTTACGTTCCGGTAGGGCCCAAGTCGATAACAGCTACGGCGGCTTTTTTTCTCTTCTGGTGGTTGGTAGGCTGTCTTCTCCATCTGGCGGAGGACGCTTTTTTCGGCCCTATGCCTCTTCTCGTTCCCTGGAAAAGACAGAGGCTTTTTCTACAGGTTTTCAAGACAGGTGGCTTGGCGGAGCGGGTGATGGCCCGTGCGGCTCTTGCCGCGGCGGTGGTGTTGCGATACGTGGATGCCGCGGCCGGGATCGTCGTATAGACTATCGCAGGGGAAGACTGTAAATTGGTATTCCTTTTAAGATAAGGTTTGATGTATGATTATAGAAAATCGTTCTTCGAAAGGAGAGGGTTTGTTGCTGTCCCGATTCCGACTACTTGCCGTTTTTGTGGTCGCTTCAGTGGTCTGCGCTTTTACATTTTGAGACTAGACCCTTTGGTTTTGTCCAGAAGTAATCCTGGCCGGTGCCTTTCGGGATCTGTGGCGGTTTTTCTGGCCGTACCAAAAGATGGATTTAAAAAAGGAGGAATTGGACTTGAGGGGATTTGTCTGCGCTATCTGTCTGATCGGTCTGGTCGTCGGTTCTGCTTTCGCCTCCGAGGTGGTCCCGGGTGAGTACATGGTTCTATTCAAGGCCAGAGAGGCAGTCATGGACTTTGAGGGAAACGACAGGAACGTGGCGGTTTCGGTCATGTTGGATTTTCAGGCCGAGTATCTGTCCGTGAGATACGGCGTGGAGGTGAAAAACAGCTTCAGCGCCATCTCTCGGTCCAGCGGGAAGGGAATGTTCTTCGTGATCAGCGATAGGGCTGCCGTTGACGGAAAGTTCGAGGCGGAGCTGTTGGAGAACATGAGATCCGACCCCTTCATAGAGGCGGTCTCTCCTAACGAGGTGCAGAAAATGATATCGACTCCCGTTGGGACGTCCAAAAAAGGTATCTGATTCGAAAGGTCGGTGTGCGTTTTGTTTAAAAAAACGCTCTTTTCTCTGTTCTTAGCTATCTCCCTTTCCATCGGTTTCTCCTCTCTCGCCTGTGCCTCCCTTTCGGGGAGAAACTATGTCGAGGGAGAGGCCCTGGTGGTGCTGAACGGTCCCGTAGGGCTCTCCACCTCGGATTCTTCCGCTTTCAGGGCTAAACTATTCTCTCAGGCCGAGGCCCTGGGAGCCTCGGTGGGGGCCGAGTCGATAAGGGTTTTTTCCTCTATAGCACTCGAGTCGGGGAGGAACGTGGTTTACGTAAAAACGGAGGGAAAGACCACCGAGGAACTCATTGCGGAGCTTCAGGGGCTTCCTCAGGTGATCGGGGCGTGTCCTAACTATATATTCAAGATCTCCGACAAGAACCCCTCGGACCCCTACTACGTCAGCGGCGATATGTGGGGAATGGCCCGAATAGGGGCTCCCGCCGCCTGGGATCTGTCCACCGGCAGCGACGGAGTGTGTGTAGCCGTCATCGATTCCGGTGTGGACCTGGATCACAGCGATCTGGTTGGAAACCTGGTCAAAGACCTGGACGGTCGGTGGGGATATGATTCGGTTGACGACGACTATGTGCCCGACGACGGCAACGGTCATGGAACCCACGTAGCGGGTACGATCGGAGCGGTCGGAAGCAACGATATCGGAGTCGTCGGGGTCAACTGGAATGTAGGCCTTCTGGCGGTTCGCGTGCTGAACGATAAGGGCTCGGGAACCGGCGATCAGATAGTGGCGGGTCTTAACTACGTGGTTGCCCAAAAGCACAGAGGATTGAACATAAGGGTGGCAAACATGTCTTTGGGCGGCTGGGGTTATCCTATATGCAATCCGGAATCGGATCCTTACGCTCTGACGTTCAAGGCTATTTCGGATGCGGGCATAGTCCTGGTCGTGGCAGCCGGGAACGAGGCGCAGGACATAGATTCTCCCACCGGTTATTGGGATGAGGATGAGTTCGGTAACGACGTATGGGTCGATCTCACCGGTCAGAGGCCTTATCCCGCCTGTTTCCAGTTCGATAACATGATCACCGTGGGGGCCATCGACGAGAGCGGTTGGATGCCCAGTTTCTCCAACCACAGCCCCAACTACGTCCATATCGCGGCTCCCGGGGTCTCCATAATAAGCACCGTGTCCAACGATAGCTATGTCTCCTACAGGGGAACCTCCATGGCGAGTCCTCACGTGGCCGGCGCCGCCGCACTTCTGGCGGCCTATGACGGAGGTCTTTCCGCCGGGGATATAAAGGCCAGGATATTGGCCAACGCCAAATCCAACTATTTTCTGACCGGCAATGTCTCCACGGCGGGAGAGCTAAACCTCTACGATGCACTAAGGGGAATCCGGGCAGGGATACCGGTGACCTCCATCGCTATCTCTCCAAGCCAGAAAGAGCTGTACCTTGATGCGGGAGAGTCCGTGACCCTGGGGCTGACGGTGAGCCCTTCCAATGCTACCAACAAGGTCATAAGCTGGTCCTCCAGCGACCCCAAAGTGGCAACAGTCTCGGGTAACGGCGTAGTGACCGGAGTTTCCAGTGGTACCGCCATTATCTACGCCAAGAGCAGCGACGGTAGCTCGGTCCAGGACAGCGCTACGGTATCGGTCTCCGGAGGTAGTCTCTTCGGCGGCGGCGGAGGATGTGCCGTCGGCTTTGCCCCTGCTGCTGCGATGTTGATCCTGCCTCTGACGCTGTTCAAGTTCAGGCGATAGGTCGTCTCTATCCGAAAACACGGAGGGGAACCGGTTCAAGCCAGCTCCCCTCCGAGTTTTCTATTCTCCTTCTTTCAGATAGGACCAGGCTATGGATGCCGACATGGCCGCTCCCAGGTCCAGGACATCGTCGTCGACGCAGTATTTCGGATGATGTTGAGGGTAGGTCATGTCCTTCTCCTCGTTTCCCGTTCCCAAGAACATGAATGTACCAGGCCGTTCCTGAAGATAGTAGCTGAAGTCCTCGGCTCCCATAGTGGGCCTGGCCTCTACGACCTTGTCCTCTCCCAGAACCTTCTTTGCCACCTCCACGGCGAAACGGGTGAATTCCGGGTCCGTTATCGTCGGGGAAAGCATGAATTTATATTCGAACTCGGCTTGGCATCTCAGGCCGGAGCATATGGCCACAGCTGTCTCCTCCATCCTCTTTGCCAGCAACTCCCTCACGGCAGGGTCGAAGGTGCGGGTGGTCCCCTTTATCGTGGCCGAGTCGGGAATGGCGTTGAAGACGCTGCCGCTTTTTATCTCGCCTACGGAGATAACCGCCGCGTCCAGAGGATCCACCTCTCTGCTCACTATGGTCTGCCAGGCCGACACTACCGAACAGGCCGCCACCACCGGATCTATCGACAGGTGAGGCATCGATCCGTGTCCTCCCCTGCCCTGAATTCTGAGCTCGAACTGATCGGCCGAGGCCATGGTGGGACCGTAACAGTAGCTTATGGATCCGCTTGGAACGGGGGACCATATATGCTGGCCGAAAACGGCGTCCACGCCGTCCAGAACTCCTTCCTCCACCAGCTCTCTGGCGCCTCCGCCCCGTTCCTCGGCGTGCTGGAAGATAAGCCGTACCTTGCCTTTCAGCTCCGGCTCGATGTCCTTCAATATCCTCGCCGCCCCCAGAAGCATCGAGGCGTGGGCGTCGTGTCCGCAGGCGTGCATCACTCCGTCGTTTTTCGAACGGTAGGGAACGTCCCTCTCCTCCTGAACCGCCAGTGCGTCGATGTCGGCCCTGAGAGCGATGCATTTTCCCGGTCTTCCCGTGTCGAGGTCGGCGACCACGCAGATATCCCTGCCCTTGCAGCCGACCTTTACGTCGTCGTAGCCCATATCCCTAAGAATGGAGGCTATTCTTGTCGCGGTCTCGGTCTCCTGATAGGAGAGCTCCGGGTGGCTGTGAAAGTGATGCCTCCAGGCGGCGATGTCGCCTTTGATCTCTCCGGCCTTTTTCTTTATATTATCCAACATTTGAAAATCTCCTTTTTATTAGGTTTTTTTCTCCACATAAGCAGCCCGGCTGGGGCTATGGCGTATTGAGCCCAGGCCATGGACAGCATAGCCCTTTCCAGACCGAAAGACGCCGATATAGCCCCTATTGCCAGAGGGGAGAGAGCGAATCCCAGATCCATGGCGAGCATGCCCATGGAGGATCCTTTAGGCATGAGCCTGGGAGGATATACGTCGGGAATGAGGGCTATCATCACGGGAAATCCGTATCCCATTCCTATTCCGTATGCCACGGCGCACAGGGCCAGCCCGGTCTGGGAGGACGTCTTTAAAGCTACGGTCAGAGCGCTGGCCATAATCGTTATACAGACCGTTCCCAGAACGGGACGTGGGATCCTGTCGACGATGGAGGTCCCGAAGGAGCGTAGTATCACGCAGGTCCCGGCGTTTACGGTGAAGAATAAGCTCGCCGAAAGGCCCTTTTCCCTGATCGCCAGAGGAAAATACTGAAGGGTCGTAGAGTTCATCATGGAAAAAGACGTCAAGGTTATTATCATCGCCAAGGTCCCCGGCGTGTTTAGGCATTCTCTCCAACTTCCCCACGGCTGGGAACGGTCAAGCTCGTCTCTCAGATCCTCCGGTGCGGGAAGTCCTCTGCTTACCGCCGAGGCGGAGAGGGTCAGCAGCATGGGAAGCATGAGATAGAGCCATGTCCGTCCTCCGTCTAGGAGCCACTCTCCGACGGGGATCACCGTCAGCTGAGGTATTACGTAAGCTATACCCATTATGGCGAAGAGCCTGCCTCTCTGTTTTTCCGGTATCACCAGACCCTGCAAAGTGGAGACCGCCACCATCGCTATGCCTCCCACTGCGCCGAGGACGATCCGAAAGGTAAGGGCCCCCGGAAGTCCCGGTATAAGCCATAAAGCGGCTGTCGCGATAAGAGACAGAACTCCGGAGAGCATCAGACATCCCTTGAAACCCTTTTTCTCCGTGGCCCAACCTCCGAGAGGGCGGGACGCTATCGCCGTCAGGTTCAAGAGGGCCATGGCCCATCCTATGGCGGTCATCGAATATCCCTCGGCGCTCAGCACGACGGGGAAAAGGAACCCCGCCGCGAGCATGGCCTGTATGAAATAAGCGGCTAGAAAGCACCTCCAGAAAACCGTCATGTCCTTTTCCTCGTCATCCCAAACAGTGCTATCGCGGCGCTGACCGCCAGACCGCTCGCCATAGGAGGCACGGGGGTATGCATGACCCCCGAGGCTATCATTGTCGCCAGCCCACCGCCGTTGGCCGCCAGGGCCCATCGGGGTGACAGCCTGTCGGGCCATATCATGGCTATCATCAAGGGGACGAAGGTCCCGGCTCCTCTCAGCCCCATGCTCAGGTAGCTCCACTGAAGGATCAGGCTGCCCTCGACCATACACCCGGTGGCGGCTGCCGTACATACCACCAGGGCCACCGCCCATCGGCTAAGGGGGAGTTCCTTGTTTGCTGCGGACGAACCGGCTCCGGGTATGATCAGATCTCTCACCAGATTGGTGGCGATCCCGAAGGACAGCCCCGCACCGGCTCCCACGACGGTTATTACCAAAGCCCCCCACAGGACTCCGGCCAGGGCGTCCGGGAATGAGGCCAGCAGGAAGGCGGGCAGAGCCATAGCCGGTTCCACCACGGTTCCCGATGCCCTCATCGCCAGTCCGATGGAGACCCCCATGAGCCCCACAGGAGGGATGAAGAAGGCCGCCATGAGGGCCCCCTTTCTGGCCGTTTTTTCGTCGGAAGCTGCGAAAACCCCCTGTATGTATATCTGGGTGCAGAAGACCCCGGCTATTAGCGAAAGCAGGGCGTTGCCGTCGGACCGGAAGCCTCTGCCGAATAGATCGAACCAGGGGGTCGCCGGAAGTGTCCGGAATATCTCTGTAGGAGAGCTCAAAACGGTCAAAGCCGCGATGGATCCGAGGATCATCGTTGCGTAGAGGGCCACCATCTTGGCGCTGCCCACCGAGCTGTAGCTCTTCAGCCCTCCGGCGTATATGAAGCCCAGTATGAGCACCGCCAGCAGGGCCGTAGATGCCGGTACCGATATTGGCAGGAGGGAGCGAAAAAGGGCTGTCCCGGCCAGGAACTGGGCCACTATGGAGAGAAAAGTTCCTGCGGAGGACGCCGCCATGGACAGACCGCTCATCTTCCGACCGTACTTTCCGGCCAGAAACTCGGGCACTGTGACCAGCCCCGATCCTCTTAGAGGACCGGCGAACCAGAGCCCGAGAATCAGACACCCCGTTCCGGCTCCCAAGGTGAACCACCAGGCCGAAAGGCCCAGAGAATAGGCCATCTGAACCGTCCCCACCGTGGAGGCCCCCCCTACCATGGCCCCCATTATTATCCCTCCGACCCCTATCGCTCCGGTGGATCTACCGGCGACGGCGTAGTCCGACGACGAGGAGACCTTTCTGGAGGCATTGAAGCCCAGAGCGAGAAAAAGGGTTACTATGGCCGCCAATCCAAGATAGAACAAGATTATTCCCCCTAACAGTGAGTCCGTAAATTTTAGCACTTCCCGTTGACTATGCCCCGGTGGGTTTCTATAATCCGCAATATAGATACTCTATGAATCTAAATATAGGGGTGATCCCGTGAAATCATATAAAAAGTTGAGCCGTATATATCCTCTTTTTCTGGCCCTTGCCCTTGTGGCGGTGCTTTTGGGCCCTCGCTTTTTCTCTCGAGACGGAGCCAACAGAAAGCCTATGGCGGTTCGTCCGGTCAAGTCGGAGGTGCTGAGGCCCATAAACGGCGACTCGGTCCGCACCGTGCCGGGAAGGGTCAGGCCCTCCAAACGGGTGGACATGGCCTTTAGGGTGTCCGGTCCCTTGGTGGAACTTCCCGCCCGGGAGGGAGACCGAGTCTCGAAGGGTGACCTACTGGCTAGGATAGACCCCAGGGATTTCCGTCTGGCGTTGGAGCAGGCGCGGGGTGCTCTGTCTCAGGCCAAGGCCAACCTGGATGCCATGAAAAAGGGCGCCAGGAACGAGGATCTCCGGTCTCTGGAGGCCCAGGTCGCTTCGGCTCAAGCCAGGGCAGAGGAGGCGGAGGCTCAGTTTCGACGTTTCGAGAGACTCTATCAGGCCAAGGTTATCTCTCAGTCCGAATACGATCGTTACAGGACCGCCAAAGTCGTGGCCGAGTCGTCTCTGGCGGCGGCGAGACAGGAGCTCAGGAAGGCCAGAAAAGGAGCCAGGGACGAGGATATAAAGGCCATGGAGTCGGGCATAAAATCTCTGGAGGCAAGGGAAAAAGCTGCCGCAGCCGCCCTGGTCGACACGGAGCTCAGGGCTCCCTTCGATGGAGTCGTGTCCAGTAGGATGGTTGAAAACTATCAGTTCTTGACGGCCAGACAGCCGGTCATCGGCCTTCAGAGCACCTCGTCGGTGGAGATAGTGGCAGATGTACCCGAATCCGCCGCCAGACTCGATCCGGAGGATCTGGATGTATGGGCGTCGTTCAACTTTCTTCCCGGCAGGGATTTCCCCCTTAAGCTCGTGGAGTTCTCCTCCGTCCCCGACAGGGAGACCCAGACCTACAGGGCCACCTTCTCCATGGATATACCGGAAGGAGTAAGGCTCCTTCCAGGAATGGCCGTTCAGGTATCGGCCAGGATAAATCGCCTCGGTTCCGAGCCGGTCTACCGTATTCCAATAGAGGCTCTTCTCTCCGGCGATCAAGGCCCTGGTGTATGGACCCTCGGAGAGGACATGAGGGTCCACTGGGCCTCGGTAGAGGTGGTAGGTCTGTGTGACGGTCGGGTGGACGTTTCGGGAGATGTGGTCTCCGGAGATAGGGTAGTGACCGCCGGGGTCCACTCGATACGGGAGGGGCAAGTCGTGAGGCTGTCGGAGGCGGCGAGATGAGCGTGGCCCGGTGGGCCATGAAGAGAAGGTCCTTCACCCTCTTCGTGGCTGTCCTTCTGGCTTTGGGAGGAGCGTGGGCCTATTTCGGGTTGGGAAGGCTGGAAGATCCTGACTTCACCGTCAAGACCGCCCTCGTCGTGACAGCCTACCCTGGAGCATCCCCCATGGAGGTGGAGGAAGAGGTCACGGACGAGGTGGAACAGGCTATCCAGAGGTTGCCCCAGCTCAAGAGGGTCCGTTCCAGATCGGAGAGGGGGCTGTCGGTCGTATATGTGGACATAAAGGACGAATACTCCGACGAACTTCCTCAGGTCTGGGACGAGCTAAGGCGAAAGGTAAAGGAGGCCCAGAGACATCTGCCTCCTGGAGCGGGTCCGTCTATGGTGAACGACGATTTCGGAGACGTCTTCGGAGTGGTCTTCGCGGTTACCGGCGACGGCTACCCTCTGGCCGATCTGAAACGCCATGCCGAAGACATAAAAAAAATCCTGCTCCTGGTTCCGGATGTGGCGCAGGTGTCCCTGTGGGGAGACAGGACCGAAGCGGTATTCGTCGAGATCTCAAGGGCTAAAATGGCCGAGCTGGGAATATCGCCGGAGCAGATAGCCGCCACCCTTCAGGGACAGAACCTGGAGGTGGACTCGGGGTCCGTCATGGCCGGATCTCTCAGGGTTCCCATAGATCCCTCGGGCAGCGTGGATTCGGTTGAGAGCATAGGGGATCTCTTAATAAGAGGAGCTTCAGGAGGAAGACTGGTCTACCTTAAAGACGTGGCCCAGGTATCCCGGGGCTACCTGGATCCTCCCTCCCGGATGATGTCCTACGATGGAACCCCGGCCATCGCCATAGGGGTCTCCACCGTGCCGGGAGGCAACGTGGTCCGAATGGGAGAGATGGTCCGGGGAGAGCTCGAGAGGATAAGAAAAGACCTTCCTCTGGGAGTCGAGGTAGAGACTGTAACCTTCCAAAGCGATCTGGTGAAAGATGCGGTCAGGGGATTCGCTTTGAACTTGGCCGAGGCTGTGGCCATAGTGGTGGGGCTCCTGGTGGTCTTCATGGGAATCACCAGCGGTCTTCTGATGGGAGCTATACTGCTTCTCACCATAGCCGGAACCTTCATAGCCATGAGGATAATGGGAATAGAGCTCCACAGCGTCTCTCTGGGAGCCCTCATAATCTGCCTCGGTATGCTGGTGGACAACGCCATAGTTGTCACCGAGGGGATCTTGGTGGGCATCTCCTCCGGAGAGGACGGAGAGACCGCGGCGGATCGGGTCGTCGACGAGACCAAATGGCCCCTGCTGGGAGCTACCGCCGTGGCCATACTGGCCTTCTCCGCCATAGGTCTCTCCAAAGACGTCACAGGTGAGTTCTGCCGCAGCCTCTTTCAGGTCGTGGCGGCGTCGCTTCTCCTGTCCTGGTTTCTGGCCATAACGGTGACCCCTGTCTTGGCGGTGATGTTTCTGACCCCCGAGATAGATGACGAAAACGGAGGAAGATCCCGTTTTCATAGGTTCTACAGGGGCTTCCTCATCGACTGCGTCGAAAGACGGTGGGTCACTCTAGGGGTAATGGCGGCCCTGCTTCTGCTGGCTCTGTGGGGATTTCGCTTCGTTGGGCAGAGCTTTTTCCCCGACATGGTTCGAGATCAGTTTATGATCCATTACAGGCTGCCGAAGGGCACCGACGTCACCGGAACCGACAGCGACCTGAGGGAGATCTCACGACATCTACTGGAAAGCGAGTCCTCCGTCGAATCGGTGGCATCCTTCGCAGGGGAGGGGCCCCTTCGATTTTATCTGGCCTTCGAGCCAGAGCTGCCGGATAGCTCCTACGGATTTATCCTTGTGACCGTTGACGATTACGACGAAATAGGAGGAATAATCGCCAGGCAGTCTCGATGGATAGCCGAGCGATTCCCCGACTCGGAGCCCCGTTTCGAGAGATTCAAGAAGGGGCCCAGCACCGGAGCGGAGATAAAACTGCGGATAACCGGCGACGATCCCTCGGTACTTCGGGCCCTCTCCGAAAGGGTCAAGGCCGCCATGGCAGCCGATCCCGACGGCATAGACGTCAGGGACGACTGGCGCCAGAGGGTGAAGATTTTGGTGCCAGAGGTGGACGAGGCCAAGGCCCGGAGGGCCGGACTGACCAGGGGGGACATAGCGTCGTCCTTGAAGGGGACCTTCGACGGTCGCACAGTAGGGGTCTACCGGGAGGGCGACGAGCTCCTGCCCATAAAACTCAGGGTTCCCGAGGCGGAGAGAGCCGACCTGGATTCCGCGGCGGACGTCCAGGTCTGGAGCCGGGGTCTGATGCGGTTCGTGCCTATCGGACAGGTGGTCTCGAACATGGAGCTGCTCTGGGAGGACCCTCTGATATGGCGGAGGAATCGCTCCAGGGTTATAACCCCTCAGTGTGATTCGCTGAAGGGATCGGCGGAGGACCTCAGACGCAGACTGATACCCATGGTGGAAGCCTTGAAGCTTCCGGACGGCTACGATGTCGAATGGGGAGGGGAGTACGAGGATTCCAGAACATCTCAAGAAGCCCTAGTAGGGCCCTTCCTGTTGAGCCTGGTATTTATGGTTATCGTGGTCATGGGGCTATTCAACGGCTTTCGCCAACCCGCGGCGGTCTTTCTGTGTCTGCCTCTGGCCGCCATAGGAGTTACCTCCGGGCTTCTGATAACGGGACGAAGCTTCGGCTTCATGGCCCTGCTAGGCTATCTAAGCCTGATAGGCATGCTCATAAAGAATGCCATAGTGCTTCTGGATCAGATAGAGCTTGATATGGCAGCGGGGAAACCCCGTTTTTCCGCTGTGCTGGACGCCTCTACCGGAAGGGTTCGGCCGGTCATGATGGCGGCTATGACCACAGTGCTCGGCATGGCCCCTCTGGCGCTGGATGACTTCTTCGCCTCCATGGCCGTCACCATAATGTTCGGACTCTCCTTCGCCACCGTCCTGACCCTGGTTGTCGTGCCGGTGATGTACTGTGCCATGTACGGCATTTCCTCCAAAGAGACCTCCTATGGGTCGTAGAACCAGGGAGGAGGCTGCGAAGACCAGAAAGAGGCTTCTGGACGTCTCCGCCGAGCTCTTTTCCGTCAGAGGGGTGGACGGGGTTACCTTGGTGGAGATAGGAAGGGAGGCCGGCTTCACCAAGGGAGCCCTCTACCGCCATTTCGGAGGGAAGGCGGGGTTGCTTTTGGAGCTGATGGACTACGCTGTCGATATAGTCGACCGTATAGAGGAGTCCACATTGAGTGGAGAAGGCCCTCCTTTGGAGAGGCTTTCCACCATGGCGAGAGAGGAAATCTCCATATTCGAGGAGAGCGAGAATGCCCGAAGGCTTTTATCCATCTTCCTGG
The DNA here is from genome assembly GCF_000172975.1 of Dethiosulfovibrio peptidovorans DSM 11002. Lineage (NCBI taxonomy): Bacteria > Thermotogati > Synergistota > Synergistia > Synergistales > Dethiosulfovibrionaceae > Dethiosulfovibrio > Dethiosulfovibrio peptidovorans. The sequence goes on along the minus strand of NZ_ABTR02000001.1, from coordinate 527,061 downwards.
ATCGTCGAAGTCTGGTCGAGGACGAACGGGTATTGTTGGCGATAGAGGGAATGAGGGAGAGTACCTTAATCAGAATCGAGAAGGCCTTGACGGAGGCCCGAGGGGCCGGGGACATCTCTAGATCGGTAAACCTTCGGGCGGCAGCGGAATCCCTTCGATTCCTGATCTTCGGCCTAATGGAGCGAAGCCTCTATTCCTCCGAGTCCTTCTCTCCATCATCTCTGGTCGGCCCGATGCTGGACCTTTACTTTCGAGGACTGGCCGATTAGGTCTATACGGTGAAAGGACGTAAGCCCGGGGCTCAGGCCCCGGGCTTACGTCAAGGAGTTATAGAAGTGTGTGAGTTTCTTGAAGAAGTGTGTGTGGCGTCGTCTTGCTTGGAGGTACTCAGTATCTCGCTCTGTGAACAAAGTATATGTCTTTCCGTTTTCAGCCGCATCGGGAGAAAAACCTCATGGACGATAGGTAAAAATACCTATATCAGGTGTATGTTGCATAATCGAATCTACCTAGATGATCCGCCCCTCTTTAGAGGATACAATGCCTTTAGACGCTATCGGCGAGGAGGCTATTTAGATGAACGATCTTACTGTTGAACTGAAGGAAAATACCCTTGGTTGGGGGGCCGATCTGATCGGCGTGGCAGATATCTCCGGGCTGAAAATGCCGTTTCCGCGGGCCATATCGGTGGCTGTAGCTTTAAACCCCGATATAGTCGAGACTCTGTCCGATGGTCCGAGTCTGAGATACCAGGATGAATATACGTCGGTGAACGGCAGAATAAACGACATACTGAATCGAATAGTCCGTTTTCTCTCCGACCGAGGACACAAAGCGGAGATGGAGCCCGCGTCCTCTCCCGACTTCGATCGCCGGACCTTGAGCGCCTCCTTTCCCCACAAGACCGCCGCGACCCTGGCCGGACTGGGCTGGATAGGAAAGAACGCCCTGCTGATCACGGAGGAGTACGGCTCTGCCGTTCGACTCGGCACTGTATTCACCGATGCCCCTCTCGATGCCGACGTCCCGGTCTTAGAATCCAGTTGTGGAACTTGCAGCGCCTGTCTGCAAGAATGTCCCGTCAACGCCCCGGGAGATAGAAGCTGGAGTCCCGGAATGGACAGAGGGTCTCTGGTTGAGATAGAGGCCTGTATGGGGCAGCTGAAATTTTTCATGGACGAGAGGGGCCTGAACCACGCCATCTGCGGAATATGCATAAGGTGCTGTCCCTGGACAGAGAGATACCTCCGAAAAGATAGGGACTGACGGCTGTCCCGGCGGTAAAAGCCGTGGTACCATGTCATCGATATCCTATCGATATGGGGAGGAATACCGATGACGATGCACTGCATAATACATAGAGATGACGATCCTTTCTTCAATCTCGCCATGGAAGAGGTTCTGTTCGGTCGATCCTCCGAAACGGGGGACGGCTACATAATCCTCTGGCGGAACAGGCCGACGGTGGTGGTTGGACGTTTCCAAAATGCCGCAGGGGAGGTCAACCCGCCCTTTCTCCGAGAGAGAGGAGTGGCGGTCGTCCGTCGCACCACCGGTGGAGGAGCGGTGTATCACGACCTGGGCAACCTGAACTACACCTTCATACTGCCGGTCGGAGACAGGGATTCTCGGGGATTGGACTTCGCCCTCTACACCAAGCCCCTCCTGGAATATCTGGACAGCATAGGGGTGAAGGCGGAGCTTACCGGGAGAAACGACCTCACCATAGAGGGCAAGAAGTTCTCCGGCAACGCCCAGCACGTGAGCAAAAATACCATGCTCCATCACGGTACCATAATGTTCGACTCCTGCCTTGAGGATGTAGCAGCCTCCCTGTCGGTCGATCCGGAAAAGTTCAAGTCCAAAGGAGTCGCCTCGGTCAGAAGCAGGGTGACCAACGTAACCCCCCATCTGCCCAAACCGATGCCGATGGAGGACTTCATAGAGGGACTGATGTCCTACTTCGCCGCTCCCTTCGGAGGAACCTCCCGTTCCCTGGAGGATGACGAGGTGAGGGAGATCTCGGAAATGAGGGACTCCAAGTACGCCACCTGGGACTGGGTGTGGGGCAGCTCGCCTCCTTTCTCCCTGTCGTCGGAGCGCCGCTTCGAGAAGGGGAAGGTGCAGGTCTATTTGGACGTAAAAGAAGGTACGATAGAGGACGTCGCCATAAGGGGAGACTTCTTCAGCGTGGCCGATCCCTCCGATCTGGAAAACGTCCTCAGAGGCGTCCGGTTCGACCGTAAGGCCGTCTCGGAGGTTTTGTCGTCCCTTCCTGTGGGAAAATACATCCTGGGAGTCTCGGCGGAAGAACTTACGGATCTGGTGGTAGACTGATGTCTCAGGGGTTTCGAACCGCCCAGATCGACGACGTATCGTTGGCCTACACCGTTGCGGGACAGGGCGAGCCTCTCCTTTTGATCATGGGCTTCGGCGGCACCATGGACTTTTGGGGATTCCCCTTCGTCTCGACCTTGATGAAAAAGTTCAAGGTAATAGCCTTCGACAATAGGGGAGTGGGAGAAAGCTCCATAGGCACAGAGCCCCCTAGCATAGAGAGGTTCGCATCCGACGCCGCGGGTCTCTTGGACCATCTAGGAATCGAGTCGACCCACGTTCTCGGTTGGTCCATGGGGGGCTACGTTGCCCAGGAGCTGACACTGGCCCGGCCTGAGCTTGTCAGGGATCTGGTACTCTACGGTACCTGCTGCGATCATCGAGCGGCGCTGGTCAGTCGCCCGGAGACCTTCGGCGACCTGATGGACCTGTCGGAAACGGGTATGGATAGGACGAAGACGACTTTGAGGATGCTTTTCCCCCGTCCATGGCTGGACTTCCATCCCGGGTTCGAGAAGGCATTCCTATCCCGACCTATGACCGTCTACTCCCGCTGTGCCGAGGGCATAGCGGGGCAGGTCAAGGCCATAGCGTCTTGGAAGGGCTGCTGCGACAGGGTGCCGTCCATATCCGTTCCAACCCTGGTGGTGGCGGGAGAGATGGACGGAGTCATCCCGGCGTCTCTGTCCAGAGAGCTGGTGAAAGCCCTGCCCGACGGTTCCTTCCGCTCCTTCTCCGATGGAGGCCACGGCCTGGTCTACCAGTATCCGAAAGAACTGGCCGAGATGGTGACGAATTTTCTGTCTCGATAATCGATCCATGCCGTTGGGCGATAGGGCGGTGATGGTTCTGCATGACGGACGAACGAGAGGCTATGATCGAGAAGGCCCGGAAGCATAGGAACAAAAAAATCCATCGACTCCACGTCCCTGTGATGAAGGGGCCCGATCCCGATAAGGTCCACCCCAGAAAGAGGTACTCCCAGTTGGTGTTCCTCAAAAACGTGGTCAAAAGCCCCAACATAATAGTGGGAGACTACACCTACTACGACGACATCCGAGGGGACAGGCCGCTGGAGTTCGAGAAAAACGTAATCCACTCGGTCCAGGAAAAGTTGATCATCGGCAAATTCTGCTCCATCGGGGCCGAGACGGTGTTCGTCATGAGCGGTGGAAACCACCCCATAGACAACGTGAGTACCTACCCCTTCGGCCTCATGGGCAGCGGCTGGGAGCCAGCGCCCTTCGAGCCGGTCCTCAGAGGCGACATCGTTGTGGGCAACGACGTGTGGATAGGCTTCAGGGCCACGATACTGGGAGGGGTTACCATAGGGGACGGAGCGGTTATAGGTGCCGGGGCGGTGGTCACAAAAGACGTTCCTCCCTACACGGTGGTAGGTGGAAATCCCGCGTCGGAGATAAAAAAGCGCTTCGACGACTCGACCGTGGAGATGCTGCTGAAGCTGAGGTGGTGGGATTGGCCGCCGGAGAAGATCACCAGAAACGTCAAGGTCCTGGCGTCTCCATCGGTGGAGGCTCTGAAGCGATGTCGTTAAAACTGGGGACTATGAAGGACATAAGATGAGAGTGGAGTGATGTCTCTTGTATTTCAAGAAGATGATGGGGGAGATGTGCTACCTTTCGCCGGTGGACCCGGACGACGCTCCGGTATTTACCCGGTGGATCAACGACTACGACGTCACCAGATACCTGACCGAGGCGCCGTCGTGCTACCCTCTTCAGGCCGAGAGGGAGGCCTTGGATAAACTCTCTCGGGAGCACAACTACTGTATCGTCGATCTGGAGACAGACGCCCCTCTGGGAATCTGCGGCTTCATGAATCTGAACCATTTGAACCAGACAGCCGAGGTCGGCATATTCATAGGCGACAAGGACTACTGGGGCAAGGGATACGGAGGGGAGGCCCTCTCTCTGCTTGTGAGATACGGCTTCGACGTCCTGAACCTTCACAACGTAATGCTCCAGGTGGTGGCCTACAACGACAGGGCCATCAGGTGCTACGAGAGAATAGGCTTCAGGACCTTCGGCGTCAGAAGGGAAGCGGTCCTCCGGGAGGGCAAGAGACACGATAAGGTCTACATGGAGATTACCAGGTCGGATTGAGATATTAAAAGAGGAGGGAGCCATCGATGGCTCCCTCCTCTTCGTTCGGGGAAGACGGGAACGGGGTTCCCGGTTCTGCCTCTATTAGCTCGGCGGCATATGGATGGCTTTGCCGTTCACGGCCAGAGCCGCCTCGGCCAAAGCCTCTCCAACGGTTGGGTGAGCATGGATTGTGGTCACCACTTCGTCCACCGTCGCCTCCAGTCGAAGGGCCAAGGCTCCTTCGACGATGAGGTCCGTCGCCCTGGGTCCTATGATGTGTACTCCCAGGATCTCGTCGTATCTGTCGTCCACGACGAACTTTATCAGTCCGTCGTAGCCCTTCATTATCAGGCTCTTACCGTTGGCGGACAGGGGGAAGCGGCCGATTTTTATCGAATGGCCTCTCTTTACCGCTTCCTCCTCGGTCAGTCCGACCGAGGCCAGTTCCGGCATGGTATAGACGCAGCTGGGAACGGTCTTGTAGTCCATGGCTTTGCTTTCTCCCATGACGTTCTCCGCCGCGATCTCTCCCTCGGCGGAGGCCACGTGGGCCAGCTGTATGGGGCTGCAGCAGTCTCCTATGGCGTAGATACCGGGTACGGAGGTCGCCATGAAGCGGTCCACCGTTATCCTGCCTCTGTCGTGTAGGATACCTGCGTTTTCGAGCTTGAGAGATGCTGTGCTAGCTTTTCTGCCCACCGACATCAGAACCTTCTCCGACTCCACCGAGATCGGGCCATCCGGTGTCTCCACCGAGGTGGCGATCTTGTCGCCCTTGTCGGTGAATCCCGTTACCTTCGAGGACGTGTAAAACTTCACCCCGAGGGCCTCCATGCTGGCTCTGGCTATGGCGGAGATCTCCTTGTCTATAGGAGGAAGGACAGTGTCGAGCATCTCGACCACCGTCACCTTCGTCCCCAGCGTGGCGTAGACGCAGGCGAACTCCATTCCTATAACTCCTCCCCCGACCACCGTCATGGACTTCGGCACGGAATCGAAGGAGAGGGCCTCCTTGCTGGTGACTATGCCCGGCAGATCCACCCCCGGAATGGGAGGTATAACCGTTTCCGACCCGGTGGCGACAACTGCGGCGTCGAACTCCAGTATGTCGTTTCCTACCTTGAGGGATCCGGCGGAGGCGAAGGATGCCTCGCCGTAGACCACGTCTATTCCGTTGGCGACCATCAGACCTTCCACTCCGCCGACCAGCTGGTCCACCACTCCGGTCTTTCGGGTCATGAGGGCCGCCCAGTCCACAGAAGCGTCCTTGACGATCAGACCGAGGTCGGAGCCGTTTATCGTCTCGTGATACAGCTCGGCCGTGTGGACCAGGACCTTGGTGGGGATGCAGCCCCAGTTGAGACAGGTTCCCCCCATCCGTTCTTTCTCCACCACTGTTACGGAAGCACCCAGCTGAGCCAGCCTTATCGCGCAGACGTAACCTCCCGGGCCCCCTCCTATCACCACGACCTTTTTGCAGTTTTCGTCGTCCTTTTGGGTCGAGGATGCCGCCGGAGCGGTCGCCTCGATAGGTTCATCTTTCTTGGATGTTTCCGATGGAGTAGGGACGGGGGTACTTTCGGCCAAGGACGCGGGATCCTCCCCGGGCTCTGCTATTATCGCCACGGTAGCTGCCACTGGAGCGTCGTCTCCCTCGGCTACTAGCACCGAGGCCAGGATCCCGTCGCATTCGGCTTTTACCTCGTAGGTGAGTTTATCGGTGGAGACCACGAAGAGGATGTCGCCCTCGGATACGGGATCACCGGCCTTTTTAGACCAGCTTGAGACGGTTCCCTCCGTCATGGTCAGCCCCAATTTGGGCATGGTTATGGTAACTGCCATAAAATCTCTCCCTTTAGAGCAACAGGAGCCACGGAGACTCCAGAAGTTCCTTCAATCGGGCCAAGAATTTGGCCGCGTCGGCTCCGTCCACCGAACGATGATCGGCGGTCAGACAGAGGGTGGTCATCGTCCGAACCTCTATCTTTCCGTCCACCACGACCGGCTTCTCCTTCATTGAATTGACCGCCAGTATGCAGGACTCGGGCGGGTTCACGATGGGGGTGAAGCTGTCCACACCGAACATCCCCAGGTTGGTCACGGTGAAGGTTCCGCCCTCCATGTCCGCCGGCATGAGCCGGTTGTCTCTGGCCCTCGCCACCAGGTCGTCGGTGGCTTTTGCTATGTCCAGAAGTCCCTTGTCCTGGACGTCCTTGACGTTTGGTACGAGAAGTCCTCCATCTACCGCCACCGCCAGGCCGATATTGACCGACGAGTGCATTATGTAGCTCATGTTCTCCATGTCGGTGGAGCAGTTGCACATGGGTTGTTCCTGAAGGACCCTGGCGCAGGCCATCATGATGATGTCGTTATAGGAAACCTTGGCTCCAGATTCGGCAGCCGCTGCCTTTACCTTGCCTCTCAGCTCCATCATGGCGGAGCAGTCTATTTCCATGTCGTAGGTGACGGTGGGTACCGTAAGAGTGCTCTCCAGCATCCTCTGGGCTATGATCTTTCTCATGGTGGACATGGGAACGACCGAGTCCGAAGCCTCCTGGAGAACGACCGCTCCTGTGGCGGCCATCACGTCGGCCTTCATTATCCGGCCATCGGCGTTCACTGTGGAGAGATCCACTCCCATCTCGGCTGCCATCTTAGCAGCTACCGGTGAGGCCTTGGGGCCTTTCTTGACTGCCTCCAATACGTCTTTGTTCTTTATCCTTCCGTCCGGGCCGGTTCCGACCACCGTGGTTAGGTCTATTCCCTTTTCCTTTGCGGTCTTTCTGGCCTTAGGGGTCGCCCTTACCTTCCCCTTCGCCAGTGGCTTTGCGATCTTCGACGGCACGGCAGCTGCCGTCTCCGTCTCGGTTTTCGAGGCTATCGGTTCGCTCAAGGCGGGGGCGGCGTCGGATACAGACTCGCCCTCGTCTCCTATCACGGCTACATCCGCTCCTACCGGTACGGAGCCGTCTTCGTCCACGTAGACCTTGAGCAACACTCCGTCTCTTTCGGCTTGGACCTCGTAGGTTATCTTATCGGTGGAAACTACGTACAGGACTTCCCCGGACTTTACGGGGTCGCCCTCTTTCTTCATCCATTTGGATACTGTTCCCTCGGTCATGGTAAGGCCGAGTTTCGGCATTGTAAGAGTGGTCGACAAACGAGACACCTCCTAGTTAAGTCCCAGCATGTTCGGCATCCAGGTCGAAAGCTGGGGGAAGAGGATAACGACGATAAGTGCGAGCAGGGCGCCCAGTATGAGAGGAATGGCCGGACGGCTTATGTCCTCTATGGTCAATCCGCTTATGTTGGCCCCCACGTAGAGGTTGACCGCCACGGGAGGGGTAACCTGTCCTACCGCCAGGTTGATGGTCATCATGACTCCGAACCAGATGGGATCCCAGCCGAAGTGGGCCATGATGGGCAGAAGTATGGGCAAAAACACGTAGTATATGGATATCGCGTCCAGCACCATCCCGGCCAATAGAAGGATTATGTTGATCATGAACAGTATTACCCACTGAGACTGGGATATGCCGAGGAGAACTCCGGCGGCCTTCTCGATCAGGCCCACCGTCGCTCCGACCCAGGAAAACAGTCCGGCGCAGGTAACCACTATCATGACGACCGAGGTGGCCACGACGGTGGAGGACAGAATCTCATAGAGCACCTTGAGGGAGTTTATCTTTCTGTAGACGAACACCCCGACGAAAAGACCGTAGAACACGGCTACCGCCGCCGCCTCTGTAGGGGTGAATATCCCTCCGTAGATTCCTCCAAGGATTATCACAGGGGCCAGTATGCCCCAGAAGGATCTCTTGAAGGCCGTGAAGGTCTCGCCTGGTTTGGCAGGTTCACCTCCGCCGTAGCCTTTCTTTTTGGAGACCAGGTAGACCGCTCCCATCATGAAGAAGGCAACTATGGCTCCCGGTATGAATCCGGCGGCGAAGAGGGCTGGTATAGAGACGTTTGCCACCCCGCCGTAGACTATGAAGGCGATGCTCGGAGGTATCACTATGGCTAGTCCCGATGCTACCGAAACCGTGGCAGCGGCGAAAGGCTTATCGTATCCGGCCACGGCCATTCCCGGTATCAGTATCAGACCCAAAGCCGCGACCGTCGCCGGGCCGGAACCGCTGACCGCACCCCAGAATGTGGCCACCGCCACCGTCGCTATGGCAAGGCCGCCGGTCATGTTGCCGACCATTTTCTTCATGAGGTCGATGATCCGTTCGGCTATGCCGGCCTTTTCCATTATTACCCCCGCCATGATGAAGAAAGGTATGGCAAGCAAGGGAAACTTGGCTATTCCGGCGAAAAAGTTGTAGGAGATCATGGGAAGCCCCATGTCCCAGAAGTGGACCACCGCCACCGCCGCTCCTCCCAAGGCCATGGCTATGGGAACCTTTACCAGCAGGGGGACGACGAATAGAATGAGAGTCCATATTGCGGGATCGGAAAAATCCATTGTCTTGCCCCCTTAGTAAGAGTGGTCCCTGAGGGACGTAACCACGTTCTGTAGTATCCTGAAGATCACCAGGACGGAGAAGACCGGTATAGCTATGGTGTAGTACCAAACCGGTATCGCCAGGGACTCGGTTATTACGCAGAGATCTATCTCGTCTTTGACCTCTATGGCTCCGAGCCATCCGAGAACGACGAAGAAAGCTATCGATAAAATTGCCGAGAGAAGGAACAAAACCTTCTTGATACGGTCGGGAAACCTCTCGTATATGAACTCCATTCCCAGATGGGAGCCTTTCTTGAAGGCTATGGCCGTTCCGAGCATGACCACCCATACGAAAAGGTTTACCGTTATCTCCTCGGACCAGGAAAGAGACATCCTTATGAAATATCTGGTTATCACGTTTACGAAGGAGATGGTCACCATTACGGCGACCAGAATCGATCCAAGTATCTCCTCGAAGTGATCGAAAAATTTAGCTATCACTAGCCGCCACCCCTTTCGGTCTGTGAAGGAGGGGAAGGGGAGAGCCGTCCTCCCCCTCCGGTTTCTTTAGTTGCGTGGTTCTTTACTTATTGATGGATGCCATGTCCTCCTCGGCTGCCGCGACAAGCTCGGCACCGATCTTCTTCGTCCAGTCGGAACGTACCTGAGCGGTGGCGTCCCGGAAGGCCTTTAGGTTCTCCGGAGTCAGGTTGGTGACGGTCATTCCATTCTCTTCGCAGGTCGCGTAGGGATTGGGATATTCGGGAGTGATATTGATGCTCTCGAGATATGCGATGGATTCGCCGTCGTCGAGACCGGCTCTGGCTATGGCCTTCTGGTACTTCATGGCATCAACTGCGGCCTGGGCTATTATCTTCTGATCCTCCTCGGAGAAGCCCTTCCAGGTCTTCGGGTTGGTGCACAGGAGGAGGGGGTCGATGACATAGTGCCAGTTGGTGAGGAACTTATGGTAGTTCCAGATCTTGACGGGAATGCAGATTCCGGTAAGAGGGTTCTCCTGGCCGTCCACGACTCCCTGCTGGAAGGCGGTGGTGGCCTCGGACCAGTTCATGTTGATCGGGTTGGCTCCCAATGCCTTGAAGGTGTCGATGTATATGGGGCTGCCCACGACCCGAAGCTTGAGATCCTTCATGTCGTCAGGGGAGGCTACTTCTCTGACGCTGTTGGTCATCTCGCGGAATCCGTTCTCACCCCAGGCGAGGAACTTGACGCCTTTTTTCTCCACCGCGTCGACCATCATCTTTCCCGACTTGCCTTCCTCTATGGCGTCCATGGCGGCGTAACGATCATCTCCGTTGGCGGAGATGAAGAAGGGCAGAGCTGGAAGGTTAAGCTCGTTGACCTGGGGAGACCAGTTGATGGTCGATGCCAGGGAGAAGTCTATGGCGCCGTTGCGAAGAAGCAGGAACTCGGAGGTCTGCTTACCGGCGAAAAGCTGTCCCGAGTAGTAGACCTTTATGTTCACCCGTCCGTCGGTGCGTTCCTTGACCAGATCGGCGAAGTATCCCGCTCCCATCCCCCAGGGGGTTATGGCGCCGGGAACGACGCTCATCTTGTACTCGTTCTTGTACGCCGCGAAACCGGGAGCTGCGAAACAAAGGACCAGAGTTGTCAGCAGAACCGCAGAAACCACTTTCCTCATGTCTTTCCCTCCTTGATATAAACGAAGCCTATCGAAACACATCGACCGCGTTTTATTCCTGAACGATCACCTCCCGGGCTCTCCGATATCCGGATAACGGCTGTCTTCCGGTTTGAAAAGAGTGAAACCTGTCTCCGGGTCGTGACGACGGACCCAGTTCATCCCTATAAGCTCCACTATCTGCATCTCCACTGTAGCCAGAACGGTGTTCTTCCCGTCGTCTACCAGGTGTCCGCAATAGGGCGTTTTCTCGTCCAGCGCCACCGTTCCGTGAAGATGTATGGAGGTCTCTCCATCCATGGCTCCTACCGTTCCACAGAGGGCTACCAGTTCCATAGGAGCCTCGATATGGGTTGGCTCTTTGTAGGAGGCCCCCGAGGGGGATTCGGAGTCGTCGGATATACACACCACCGTGGCGGATGCCAGGCTTCCCAGAGCGCTCTCGACGGAGGCGCAGGTTATGCCGAAATGGCGGCAGACATCCCTTATCCCCTGGAACAGATCGCTGCCCGGGGTTATACGGACCGCTATCCGTCTGGCTCCTCTTGGCGTCGCCGCCTCGAAGGTCCCCATGGGCTAGAACATCCTCTTGATGCCCTCTAGAATGGCCTCCGGCTTTAGACGGTAGGCCTGCTCCAGAGGTCTAGCGAAGGGAACTGGAGTGAAGGGAGATCCGAAACGCATTATCGGGGCGTCCAGGTAGTCCAGGCCTTCCTCTGCCACTATTGCGGCGATCTCTCCGCCGACGCCGCCCTGCTTCACAGCTTCGTGTATTATCGCGAGACGGCTGGTCTTGGCCACAGACTCCAGAATGGCGTCCTTGTCTATGGGAGAGATGGTACGAAGGTCTATCAGCTCAACCGATATCCCCTCCTTTTCTGCCATCTCCGCTACGGGCTTAGCCACCGTCTGGAGGCAATTTGAGTAGGAGACTACGGTCAGATCCGACCCCTCCGTTACTATGTCGGCCTTGCCGATGGGGGTGAAATACTCCTCTACGGGAACATCTCCCTTGGTGTTGAACAGGGCCTTGTGCTCGAAATATATGACCGGGTTATCGTCCCTTATGGCCGACTTGAGTAGCCCTTTGGCGTCCGCCGGGTTGGACGGAGCCACTACCTTGAGGCCCGGTATGTGCTGGAATATGGCCTCCAGGCTCTGGGAGTGCTGGGCCGCCGCCTGATTTATCAGTCCGTCCGGGGCTCGAAGCACCATGGGAACGGTCTTCTGGCCGCCGAACATATAGTGGACCTTGGCCATCTGGTTATATATCTCGTCTCCGCAGACCAGCATGAAGTCGGCGAAGTGCATATCCGCTATGGGGCGCATCCCGGCCAGAGCGGCTCCCACCGCCGCTCCGACTATGGCGGTCTCGGTTATCGGGGTGTCTCGGACTCTATCGGAACCGAAAGAGTCGGGAAGTCCCTTGAACTGTCCGAAAATGCCGCCCTGTCTGGCGATGTCCTCGCCCATTACGAAGACGGTGTCGTCTCTCTCCATCTCCTCCTGCATGGCCTCAAGGGTGGCCTGGGAGAATGTGATCTTCTTTGTCTCAGCCATAATAGATCCCTCCAGCCTCTACACGTAAAGATCGTCGAACAGCTCCGAGGGGTCAGGCTCGGGGCTCTCCAACGCATAGCGCACGGCCTCTTCTATGGCCGTCTCTACCTCGACGTAGACTGCGTCCAAGTCCTCTCGGGAAAGAACGCCCGCCTCGAGAACCTTCTCCTCGAAACGGTTTATCGGGTTGTTGTTGTCGAAGACCTCCTGGACCTCTTCCTTGGTGCGGTACTTCTCTGGGTCGCCGACGAAGTGTCCCTTTATCCTGTAGGTCTTGCACTCGAGAAGAACCGGTCCGTTGCCGGAACGGATGTAGTCCACCACTTCCTTGGAGGTCTCGTAGACGGAAAGTACGTCGTTGCCGTCCACCATATAGCCGGGAATACCGTAGCCCTGGGCCCGATCGGCTATGTCCGCCACCGAGGTCGTGGTGAGATAGGGAGTAGTGGAGGCCCACTCGTTGTTCTCGCACACGAAAAGGACCGGCAGCTTCCAGGCAGCCGCCATGTTCAGCGCCTCATGGAACGTGCCTCTGTTGGAAGCTCCGTCTCCGAAGAACACCACGGAAATTCTGCCGTCCTCACGAAGCTTGGACGCCAGAGCCGCTCCAACAGCCAGGGTATATCCTCCACCGACGATGCCGTTGGCGCCAAGCATGCCGACGCTGAAATCCGCTATATGCATCGAACCACCCTTGCCCTTGCAATAGCCGGTTTTCTTGCCGAAAATCTCCGCCATCATCCGATTCAGATCGGCGCCCTTGGCTATGGTGTGACCGTGTCCTCTGTGGGTACTCTCGATATAGTCTTCCTTGGTAAGATTTGCCATCACCCCGGTGCCGATGCCTTCCTCTCCGATGTACAGATGGACGAAACCGGGAATATCCCCGGCCAGGAAATGATGTTCCACCTTCTGCTCGAAGAGACGGATCGAGACCATCTTGCGGTAGAGCTCTATCAGCAGATCCCGATCGTAGTCCTTGACCGGGATCGTCGGCTCTTTAAGGATCGCTTTCGCACACATATGCCGCACCCTCCTCTTTGTGTTGTTCCTTTCACCTTCGCACTCGCGTTTTTAGCTATCTATTCCCAACGAAGCTGCAGTCTTCGATACGGGTCAACGTATAAGGTTGGTTTTGCCGAACTTCAGGTGGTCGTGGGTTACCTGTACCGCCCTCTCCACATCCCCCTGTTTCAGTGCGTCCACTATCTCTTTGTGATACGCCAGAGACGTCCAGATATCCTTCTGGGTCGACAGGACGTTCACTCCAACGGCGTGAAACCTCTGTCTCACCTGCAATATGGCGTCCCATATGGTCTGGTTGTCGTATATGAGCAGGAAATAATCGTGAAACTCGCTGTCGGCCCTAAGGTATCCGTCCAGATCGCCCTTTTCGCAGGCTTTTTCCTGTTCCCTCAACAAGCGATCCATGTGTTCCATGTGTTGCGGAGTTAGCCTGTCCGCTATGTTACGGACCACGAACTCCTCTATGGCCATCCTCATGTCGTAGAACTCCTTGGCGATGACCACCGAGACGTTGCTGACAACGGCACCCTTGTTGGGGATGATGTTTATGAAACCCTCCGATTGCAGCCGGAGTAGCGCCTCTCTTACAGGAGTTCTGCTCATATCGAGCTTTTTTGCCAGATTGTTCTCCGATACGTAATGTTCCTCCGTAAGCTCTTTATCCATGATCATCTGTTTGATCGCCTTGTAGGCCAGATCCTTTTTTCGGGTCCTCAATGCGGTGCCTCCTCTCGAAATGGCACTTTCGTGTATGTATTCCAGTTCCATACAAGTTGTACGGCACCTGCGCTATTGCCACTATACGGGAACTAAACTTGAAAATCAAAATGTTTTCGTCTTTTATGCAGTATACTTGAACGTTAAAATGCAACTTTATTGAATTTATATAGAAAGCTGCGACTCGAAGCCTGAACAAAAAAGGTCAAAAAAAACAACCCTGCACTGTTTCATCTGTGTGAAGCCCCTTCGATGGTGAGCTATGAACTTCAGCGGACTGAATGTTCGGCATTTTTGGTGTGTTTTGGCAGATGGAAAAAGCCGTTTTTTTTGTAAAAAAACGGCTTCGGAGGCCGGAGAAAGCTGTTTTTTTGCCTGACAAAGCCCCTTTGACAGCTAAAAGAGGCCGTGTATAGTTGAGAAGGAAATTCGTGGAAACGGCTGATATAGTGGGTTTTTGTTTCGAGGAGGAATAATAAAATGACGGAGTCGAAAGCGGTTATAACGAAGGTCGAGGATGGAGTGGGGCGAATCACGTTGAACAGGCCGGAGTCGATGAACACCTTCTCCACCGAGCTGGCAGAGGGGCTCTGCGATTCGCTGGAGGCCATGGAGTCCGATCCGTCGGTGGTGGTCGTCGTGCTGGACGGGGAGGGAAAGAACTTTTCCACAGGGATAGACCTGAAAGAGTTTTTGTCCAAAGAACGCCACGAGATTAGGGATTTCCTGCGGCTGATGGATCGACACAACAACGTTCTTTTCTCCATGTCCAAGCCGGTTGTCGCCTCGGTTCAGGGTTATACTCTGGCCAACGGAGCCGGGCTGGCCCTGGCCTGCGACTTCATTGTGGCGGCGGAGAACGCCGTTTTCGGAACCACCGCAATAAACGTGGGGCTGATCTGCCTGGAGCCGGGGTATCAGCTTTCCCGCTGGATAGGCCCTAAACGGGCTCTTCAGTACGTTCTCACCGGGGACTTCATCCCCGCCGAGGAGGCCCTGAAGCTGGGCATAGCCTATCGGGTGGTTCCCCAGGAAAAGCTGGAGGAGGCCACCATGGATTTCGCCAGGAAGCTGGCTAAAAAGAGCCCTCTTGCCCTGAAAACCGGCAAGAGGGGATTGCAGCAGATGGAAAGCCTGCCGTTGGAGCGGGCCATAGAGGCCGCCGGAGAAAAGTTCGCCGCACTGGCCGCGACGGAGGACGCCAGGGAGGGGCTTGAGGCCTTTCTGGGAAAGCGAACCCCGGTATGGCAGGGGAGGTAGCAGGAGTTAAAGAAGGCGAGGACTGTCCGATGGAGACGGTCCTCGCCTTCTTTTCATGTGCTATCATCGGGGTTAGAGTTTTATAAGGAAGGGGCCGGTAGAGATGAGCTCGGATAAAGTTCGTAAAATAGTGATGCTCTGTACGGTGGGGACTTCTGTAAATGGAAGCCTTAAAAAAGACTTGAAAGTCGAGCGTTATGATAAGGAAATTCGAAAAGAGAGAGTTAAAAAAATAAAAAGGACTCAAGATAAGTTGGAACGTCTTGATTTTTCAAAGGAAACCCTTGAAGAGGTTGTCTCTTTGTTTTCTGACCAATCTTATCTTCCAGATAAAACAAGAGGGTCTAAGTCTACTGCTAGTGCTATCTTTTTTAAAGATTTTAATCTAGAGAGTTTGCTAGGCAATAGCTTCCCTAGTGCCGAAATTCAAAGTACCTTGGGATGGCTTTTTTCTTACTACGGTAATGAGGAAGAAATTTCCTTGGAAATGCATTTTTTCCCTTCTAGAGATGAGTATAGTATTTTTAATGCTTATTTATCTAGCTATATTGTTAAATTTATCTCTGAGCATGGTCCGTGGAAGCATTTTGTATTTGATGGGTTTGTTGAGGCTTTGGATATAGTGGTTAAGGACGCTGATAGCCTTGCAAGGGCAGTAGATAGCCTTTTTTCGGAATTTGATAATATCAAAAATAAGAATATCACTGATCATGTTCAGCTTATTTGTAATGGAACGGGTGGCTATAAAGCTATTTCTTCTTATGTCAATCTTTATGGCCTGATAAACGGATTCCCTTCTATTTATGTTTTTGAAGAAAACGGGGCCAAAACGTTAGATCTTATGCCCCTTCCCATCTCCTGTGCCATAGGGGCCATGGACGAGGAGATATCCCTCTTGAAGGGACTAAGGGATCTTGAAAATCCAGAAAACAGGAAGGGGATCCTCGATAACAAAACCCTTCCTCGATGGGTGAGCGGGCTTTTCGTTGACGGGCAGCCCTCTTCCCTGGTCGATAGCCTCATAGAACAGTACGAAAAGGGGCGCAATCAGGTCACTGGATCGGGCAAGGAACTTTTAACCCGTCTGAAAGCAATAGACTCGGATCTGGGAACCTATCTGGAGAGGCTTATCCAGACCAGTTGGTCCGAGCTCTGGATGGGGGATCAGATTCCCGAGACGGTGGAGCACTCCAGGCGGCATTCCAAGCGTCTCATGGAGATAGCAGGAAACTTCCTTCGCGCTCTGGACCAGGGTACCGATGGCGTATCCCACATTTATATGGATAAAGCCATTCCTCTGGCTCTTCTTATCTCTGCTATATACCTTCACGACATCGGCCACACTGCGCTGGTCTATCCCATCGACCCCGATAAGGCCAAGGACGCCGGGGCATTCCCTCTGTCCTTGTTCCCCTCTGCCGTTCGGGAGGTCCATCACCTGCTTTCTGCCGAGATGATTCGCTACAGGACGGAAAATATCGACGAAAGCGAAGCTTCGACCAGAGGGCTGCTTTTTCCCAAGGCTTATTCCGTGCTTGGTGACAGCGATAACTTAGATTGGAAAAAACTGGAGTCCCAAATAAAGATCTTAAGAAAGCTTCTTCCCGAGGTCTGCGCCGGTCACAGAAACTACGTCCGATTGAACGAAAATGTGGAGTTCAAGGAGAAAAAAGCGGTCTGGCAGGTAGGAAAGTTCCTCATGGGAGAGGATCGTTTTGAGAAAACCCTTCTCCCTCTGGACAAAAAACTCGAGAAAAACTATGGACCCTTTTTCAACGAGACAGGCGAAACGATGACCCCCGACATGACTCTCACCGTCACGGCACTTCTCAGGGTGATAGACGGTTGCGACGTCCAGTCCGATAGGGTGGTCGGCGACGATCATCTGATCCAGCGTCTTCAGAGGACGGCCTACGAGGCCAAGACGCTGGAGGCTCAGTTACCCATGTTCGAAGACGTGTTGAAAGAGTACGTCGTGGACGCGGACGGAACCCCTATGTCTATACGTAGATGCCTGGAGGAGATCTGCTCGGAGGCTGGAAAGCTTACTCCCGAAGCTGCTAAAGACGGCACTATGGACGATATCGATACGAATAAGATAAAGAGAATCGGTTCCTCCCTCTATCCGTCAATATTCAAGATCCTGAGGAGCGTCAAGGGAGAGAAGAGCTTTAACAGCCTTTTCGAACCGGACAACGTCAAGGTGATTCAGGCCCTGTCATTGGCAAACAGAATAGCCTTCAAGTGGGAGCAGTTTCTGCACTTCTACAAACACCGTTCGGTGGAGGTGGTCCTTCCCGTGCCTGCTAAAAAAGATGGGGCCGGCAACGACGGTGGAGTAAAGATATCCCTTCTATCGGGGAAAAATGGTCACTCTAAAGAAGAGCTTAGATCCATCGCTAAGGATATCGTCGAGGAGGTCCATAGAGCGAGGGGCACGATTGATGGGATTAAGAGTCCTCGTGACTATTTAGGTGGCATCACCGTCGATACCGATCCTGATGTCTTGGAGAATGAAAGCTAGCCGAGATGGGAACCGAGATCGAGAGGAAATATCTCTGTAAGGTCGTCGGAACCCCGAGGGGCGATCGTCGCAGGATAGATCAAAGGTATCTTCTGGCGTCTAAATCCCTGGAGGTCAGACTCAGGTCTGTCGTGGAAAGTTGCTTCTTCACTGTCAAGACCGGAGGCGGGATGGTCAGAGGGGAGTGGGAGAGCCCTATTCCCTCTTGGCTTTTTCGTCTTGTAGGATGCTTCGCCCCTTGGAGGATCGAAAAGACCCGCTATCTGGCCGGTTCATGGGAGGTGGATATCTATCCCGACCTCCCAGGATTGGCCGTGGCGGAGGTGGAGTTGCCGAACGAATCTTCCCCGGTTCCTCCTTTGCCTGGGTGGCTAGATCTTGTAGAAGAAATTACATGGGATCCCCGATGGAAAAACAAAAAACTGGCTAAAGACGGATTCCCTAAGAGGAGGAACGATGGATGAAGGTCGATCCCGATAAAGATAAAATTAAAATAGATAAGATAGTCGAAAGGCTGAAGACCGTCGTGGAGAGGTGCCGCTCCGACGTTTTGTCTCCCTTTTTAGAGGTTAACGACTTTCAGGTTTTAGAGGAGCTGAACGGCGGTGCCGTCATGGCTCCCATATCGATAAAAGCTTCGGCTCACGGCATAGATATCGAACGTACGGTAACGATGATACTGCCGATCGGATCTAAGGTCGCTGCGTTGGACGACGATAGATCCCAGTGGAGCCTGGCTATGGTAGGTCGCAAGAGGACTCAAGTAAAGAAAAAAAAGGGAGAGAACTTTGACGAAGAAACGCGGAACGATACGTATCTGACGTCTTTAACGAACAAGGATGTCCCCGACCTGGAAAAACTTGAGATCTACTCCCCCTGGTGGTCTAACCTGGAGTACTCGATAAAACGTGCCGAAAGAGCTCTCAAAAAGCTGTCGGAATCGAAGAAGAAGGTACCTGAAGATAAACTGAAGAAGGATATGCTCGTTATCCTGTGTAAGCTGGAGTCCAACCTAAACAGCTTCTGGACCTCCCGATCGGTCCGGTCGGGACTGGTGAAGGCCTTGCCTCTGGACGACAGCAACTCCCTTCGCTGCCTGGAGCTGGAGAGACAGGTCACCATGGCCTCCAAGGTCAAGACCAACGGCAGGGTCAGGCTTCCCCACAAAAGCCATAAAAATCGACTGTGCCCATTCCACACTCCCGAGTCGGAGAAGATAGGTCTTCAGCTTTTCATGACCGCCACGGCCCATCAGGGTGACGGCGGCAAGGGGGTCGAGCTGGCTGAAGATGGCGAGGAACAAAGCCTTTTCTCCGTGGCCGTCGGTATGGTTCCTTATCCCCATCACAGCGACGGGCCTAGGCTCATGATGGGAGGCAAAAACCTCAAACAGGCGGAACAGAATATAGAGGGTGGCGAGCCCTCTTTGGTCCCTGGGTACATAGAGGGAGCCAGAGGTAAAAAAATAGAGGCCCTTGAGGGGCATCTGGACGAGGCGGGGCGGTTTAAGCCCTATCTTGGAGTCAATGCCCTGGTGGCTGTTATGCCCTGGAAGGGACTTACCTACGAGGACGGTCTGGTGGTCTCTCGATCTTTCGCTGAAAAGCTGAAGATGAAGCCCAAAAAACAGCCAACCGGAAAGATCTACGAGCTGAAGAACGAGATGCTTCCCAAGGCCGGGGTTAAGGAATTTTCAGAACTAATCGAGAAAATTGAGGAGCAGGTCCGTGATCTGGCTGGAAAAAAGAAGAAAACCTATATCTTCGACAAGCCGCTGCCCTTGCCCGGATATTTAGCTGGTGAAAAGAGCCACTCCTATCCGTGGTTTATGCCTGGGACACTGGTCAATGTGTCGGTAAAATCAGTCATTGATAGAAAACGAAAGGATTCGATACCGACCAAGGTCGAGATTGTCTACGAGTTCGACATCGTCAGGCCCCTCAGGATTGGGGATAAAATCACCGGAAGGAACGGCAACAAAGGAGTCGTCACAAAAATAGAGGAAGACGATGCCATGCCTAAGGTCGTCCTGAAAGGCCCCGACGGTACGGAACGTGTGGAGACGGTGGATTTGATCATTTCCCCCTGCTCCATAGTAGGCCGTAAAAACCTGGGCCAGATACTGGAGATGGGCCACGGCCTGGCCTTGAAGGCCCGGGAATGGGGCCTCATAGACGACGAGGTAAAACGCGACGGTCTCTACCGTGGAGAAGAATGGCGAAACACGGTCCTGACGATCCTCAAAAAGCTTGGCCTGAGTGACGAGACCGACAAAGGCAGCGGCTTCCCCGTCCGGTATAGGGAAGGAGCCCAGGAGAAAGAGGTCCGGGCCTTCTGCGGTTATCAGTACATCTCCCGGCTAGTCCATCACGTGGACAAAAAGCTCCAGGCCCGGGGGACCGACGGCCCCTCCAACCGTTTCATCGGCCAGCCAACCTCCGGCGGAGCCAAAGCTGGACAGAGGCTCGGAGAGATGGAGAACTGGGCCATCCTCAGCAGAGGCCCACTATGTTCCGAAAACGGTTTGGACAGCCACGCCCTGGACCTCCTGTCCAGCCTTAGGGCCTCGGGAGAAAGACAGAAAGACGGCCAGGCACTCACCATGGATGCCCTGGAAAAGCTTCTGTGGCTTGCAGGGCTTAAATCGAAGAAAAAGGAACACGGGGTAGTATGGGAGAGACCACTGTCCGGAAAGGACCGTGAACCTTCCTTATCCGGTAGGATTGCCCAATCCCTTCTGAACTCCGGAGATGTGGATAACTCCGGTCTTTCTCGAGGGGTCGTAACCTTCATGGACAGAGAGAACTCAGAAAAAGAATCGGCCGTCTCGGAAATCGTAGCTCTCTGTCTCAGTAACGAGGATATCGTCGGTAGGATGACTGTCGACTGGCGAAATAGCGCCCTCGATAAGATGCAGAAGGCTCTGGCCTCGCTCGATGGAGACTCGATCCATCCTATACTCGGTGTCCTTAATGAACTCCCTGCAGCAAATAATGTCGTCATAAAAAATGAGGAGGAGAGATCTCGGCCTAAGATGCCCTGTTCTCCCATGGCTTTGTCCCTATGTACAGTTAAGGGACTTGACGGTGGCTGGGGTATACCGTTTGATCGCGATACCCTGATAGGGCAGGAAGCCCTGGCGAACTGCTACAGAGCCCTTATGGCCGAGTTCGGCAAGGTGACGGGGAGCAAGTCGGTTTCCCTCGAGAGGGCTTATTCGATATTGAGCACTCTCGAAAAATACTGGCAGACCCTCTCCAACTGCGTCAAAGGCAAGAGAGGAATCCTCCGGAGGCACGTTCTGGGCCACAGGACCGACCACAGTGGAAGGGCGGTCATAGTAAGCCGTCCGGAGCTGGCTCTGGACGAGGTCCGGCTGCCGGTCCAGATGGCGGTGGAACTCCTGAAGGGCCACAACGGCCTGGATATACTTGGCCTGGAGGGAAAATTAAAGGATCTTCGTAAAAAAGCCCACAGTGGAGACGCAGTCAGGGTTAAAGAGGCCGCGGAGATGATCAACACCGCATTGGAAGCCAGTGGCCCCCTGTGGTGTATCCTGATCCGTCAGCCGAGCCTGCACCGCCACTCCGTTCAGGCCTTCAAGTGGACCGTATGGGAGGAACAGGCCATGGCCATTCCCTCAATGGTCACAGAGGGTTTTAACGCCGACTTTGACGGCGACACCATGGCGGTGTATCTGCCCCAATATCCCTGGATAAAGGACCTTAGCGATTTTACGTTGAAGGCCACTCCCGGCCGCATCGGAGACGGCAAGCTTATGATAGCCTCCGGTCTGGATTTGGCTCTGGGATGGAGCGCTCTGGACAGGGAGACAAAGAAAGAATACCTGGGCTACTGCTATCCTGTCGAGGACGTGGAGGATAAATCGAAGGACTACGCAACAGCCTTAGGTGACCTGGTAAACGCCATGGTGAAGGACGATCCAGACTGGTGGATCCATCTTGGGAAGCTACAACGAGATATCTGTGCCGCCTCGACGGGGTGTTGCAGCTTTCCTCCAGACGAGCTGGATGCCCTGTTTGTTGAACTAGAGGAAAACAGGAAAGAGGCCCGTAGTCTGGAGGAGACCGAGGACTACACCCCGCAAGAGATAACCCAACAGGAGCTTGGAGAGCTTAAGGCAAAATATCAAAAGTGCGAAAAAGCCGCTGAAGGGGTGATCTCGAGATGGCTTGAAAGCCACTCAAACTCTCACCTAGGTAGAATGGTCCTGAGCAAAGCCAAAGGGAAGCCCTCGGATCTTCGTCATATGTGCGGCTTTATCGGCCTTCAGGATATCTACTCAAGGACATCAGAGAAACTTGCGCCAGCTATTGACGAAGAAGATATGGCGGCTAAAGGTAAGAAAAAGCCTAGCCCGAAAAAGCCTGATCCGATCCTCTACAAACCTCTCCACGAAAGCTGGATTCCTGGCTGTTTCTGGACCGGCCTGTCCGACGACGAACTCTTCGTCTACAGCTACGCCTCCAGAGACTCTATGGGGGACAAAAAACTCGCCACTGCTCAGGCAGGATACCTCTCCCGGCTGCTGGCGGAAGGACTGTACGATACCTTGACCGAATCGGAGGACTGCGGTTCGGAGGGTCGAATGGAGATATACGTTCAGGCCGTTGGCGAAGAGAAACGTAGGCTTTCGATAAACTACACTTTTCCCGAGGGCCATCATCTGAAGCCTAAAGGAGGCTGTCTCTGGGAATCTCCGGAGATATTCCCCGGGGATGACGTAGGTAGTGCCCTAGAGTCGGTCCTGCTCGGTCGCTGGTGTTACAGGATCGGCCAAAAAGCGGAAGAACGTATCGATCTTGTGGATTTCGATAAACCGATCACTGCTGAAGACCTGGATAGGCTAAAGGATGTCTCTAAAACGATAAACATAGGTCAAGGTCCGGTCCTCATAGCCTCCTGTGCCAGCCCCATCACCTGTGCTCAGTCGGAAAGAGGAGTGTGCTCCCGGTGCGTCGGTGCCGATATCGGCAGAGTCGGCGATGAAGCTGTGCCGGTGGGTATGCCGGTTGGCCTAAACGCCGCCATGGGCATAGGCGAAAGAGGAACCCAGCTAGCCATGAAGAGATTCCACGACGTCGGATCGGGCGTGGAGGGCGACCCTATAGGCTATTTGAGACGGTTGCTGATCACAGGCAAAAGGTTATTGTCCGACGAGGTAAAAAAGGTCGAGTCCGACGTGAACCTGTTCCAAGAGGAAAAGGAAGGCTTTATAAGAGACCTGTCCGAACGATACAGAGACCTACTGGACAAGGTCCTGACCGACCCAGGCTCGGAAGACGGAGAGAGATCCAACCGTTTCAAGGAGCTTCCTCAGCGTCTCGTCCTCTTCGAACTGGCCTTGAGAGCTCCGAAAGGACTATCCTCATGGGCCTCGGACCGTGAGAATAGAGCCCTTGCGGCTATGGCCTACGAGAGGATCGACGACATCCTACTAAAAGGTGGAAGCGAATCCATGTCGGGACTGAAGGCCCAGGTGATGCTGGATCAAGATTGGGCGAAGGGAGGTTCTTGAAATGGGCGCTATGAGGTTACAGAGCAGGCAGAGGACTAAAACCTCTCAGAAAACAGAGCTTGCCGTAAATGCGGAAAACAGAGCCAGCGCCTGGCAGTACCTCAATAAATCCGAGTTGGCTGCCTGTCTTGATGACGACATGTCGGATTTAATAGAGCAGTTATGGGAAGAACGAGACCAGGAAGAGCTTCAGGATGTCGACGTAGATCTGAACGATCGGTCTGACGACGAAGTTACAGATTTTTGTGAAGAGGAAATAGACCCCTTCTATCTCTCGAATAAACTGGACGCCTATTGTCGTCCGGTCTGGATCTGGACGGGAGAAAAGCTAGTCTGGTGTCATGCAGGAAGGGGAGGAGATCCGTACAAGGAGGGGCTGGGCGAGAGCCTTCGTCTTCTAATAGAGTGGTCTACCGAGAACTACAGGAGATATTTTCCGTGGATGGAGAGCGAAGAAAGACAACCTGCCCCTTGGAACGCATCTGGGATATTCGCCCCGACCTGGCTGGGAACCAACGCTATACCGTCTTGGAATAGAATGACGATTCTCGTTCCCGGATCAACTAGGTGTCTAATGACGGTAGCTTCCTTTTTCGGATCTTACCGAGGCGGAGGCTTACCGGAAGTGGCCGACTGGCTTTGGTTTCGCAGGAAATGGCTTCCCAAATGGTGCGAAGAAAACGGAGCGAACGAGAGATCTTTTTTGGATCAATCGGTCTCGTGGACGAAAACGCCTGACGGTGCGGTCGATGGATGGATGCTGCACGAACAGTATCAAACTATGATCAAAAACGACCTGGTGACTTTCGTTAAAAAAGGATGGAGCCACGCGAAGTTGAACTCAAAGCTTATCGAGGATGAAGGCAACCCCTTTGCCCCTTTCGGCTACGGAAGGTCTCAAGACCAGCTGAAGAACTTTAGGTGCAAGATCTTCGATTCCTGGAAAAAACGTCTGAGGAGAGAGCTAAATGGCGAGAATTAGGAGCGCATCTCTTTTCAAGGTCTTTTTGTGCGGAGATGAGGCGGTAAAAAGAGGGCTGGAGACTCTGGTGGCAGAGTGGAAAGAAAGATGTTTGCTGAGCGTTTCCCGTCGAGAAGAGATGAAAGAGGTCGATTTCGAGATCGTGGACGATCCGAAAAAGGCCACCGTAGCAATGGGTTTCCCCGCCGAACTTCTGGATGGCCTGAAAGGCAAGAGAGAAAAGACACTGTCGGTGATCGTCGTCTTGAAGGACTCCTCCTGGGACGGTTCTGTAGAGAAGCTCCACGGTGACATATATTCCTCCGTGGTAGGTATTTTTCGTCAAAGCCACCTGGGGCTCACCGACCAACAGGACAGGGACCTGGACGAGTTGGCCAGGCTTCAATCCACTCTTACGTCCCTTTTTAGGGCGGAATTACGGAAAAAATCAGGAGAGGAGGTCCTCTATAAAAGCGTAGCCTGGAAGGCGAAGATAGCTAAGGGATCCGGTCCTAGCTTTTTCAGCCTATGTGCCGATCCCTCCACCCAGGAACTGATGGACGACCTTAAGTCCGGTCTGAGATCCGTCACGGACGAGAGAGCCCTTTGCAGCCTCCGTATTTACAGAGAGGAGGTAAAAAAGTTCGTCAAGAGAGACGGTCAAAAAATAGAGATTGTAGCCAATTACCTTAGTGAAAAAGGCTCTGACTTTCCTCGCGTACCCTCGATCCTTCTTTTGGGAGAGACCGGCACCGGTAAAAGTCTGTTGGCTCGATGGATTGCCGAAGCCCTGTTCCCCGGACAGGACGATGGATTTGCATCGATGAACATCTCCGCCGTTCCCTCCGATCTAGTGGACACCATGCTCTTCGGGGCGGTGGAAGGGGCTTACTCCGGCATGAAAAAGGGAGAGGATCTCTTAGGATTTTTTCCTTCCAATGTAGGCAAGGTCGTCTTTCTGGACGAAATTGGCGACATGAGGTCGGATCACCAGACCAGGCTCCTAACCTACATGGACGGTGGAACGATCACACCGGTGGGCTATCACAGGCCCATACCTGTACCGGTGATATTGGTGGCGGCAACGAATCGCCCCCTTAAAGAATGGGTCTCCTCTGGAGACGATGGGTTTAGAGCCGACCTTCTTCACCGTTTCGACCATGTGGTGGAGGTCCCCCCTATAAGAGAAAGACAGGGAGACCGTAAACTGTTGCTTAGCCTGATCTTGCAGGACGAAGATGTAAATCCGGACGAGCGAGTTCCCAAGATATCCTTGGATGCCATAAAGTACCTGGTCGAAAAGGAATACCCCGGTAACTTCAGGGAATTGAGGTTTATCGTGCGCAGAGCCGTCCAGAAAGCCATCAAAGAAGGTTCTGATATGCTGTGTCTGAGGCACTGTCTGTAGACACTAAATCGTTGCCACTCTCTTCATAATACCTTTCAACGCTCCCTCGGTCTTCTGATCGAGGGAGCGTTTTTTATTCCAACAATGTCTCTAAAAAAATAAATATATAGCGACCGATGCAATCGCTCAAAAAATAAAAGGAGGAATCGCCGTGGAGCTGGAGAAATACATGACGTCCAGTGGACGTATCTTCGTCGACACCTGCGCTATCATGCATCGCAGAGCACAGACTTTCTTCATGGATGTCTTGGCGCCGATACTGGCGGAGGAGGGGGCTCAGGTCGTGGTCCCTCGGGGAGTGGTGCAGGAACTTCTCAAGTTCAAAGACGAGGACACCCGAAGGGGCAAGCTGGCCAGAGAGGGATACCGTATTCTCTGTTCCTACCAGAAAGAGGGGTTGCTCTCTTTGAGGGGAGAGGCGGGAGACCGTTTCCCCGATCAACTCTTCATAAACCTCTTCACCAGGTTTATGACCGATTACGATCTCTGTCTTATCACCCAGGATAAAAAGCTCGGGCGAGATCTGACAGCTCTCAGGGATATCGGTTCGGTGGATAGAAAAAGGGATATCGCCGCCTTTGGCATATCCAGCGACGGAAAAAGGCTCGTCTCCCACGAGGCCCTAGCTCCCTCTTTTGCTCTACCCTCTGCCGATTCCGTATTTCCTATGGGGACCTCGCCTGTAGAGTTCGTTTCTCTGGAAGCTCTTCCCGAGCCGGTCGTGGAGGGAACGGTACTGCACACCAGCTCCGATTACATCACCATGGTCTCCTCCCTGGGCAGCGGAGGAGAGGGCACCTGCTGGCTTGCCGACGACGGTCGGGTCTGCAAGATCTATCGTCCGGAAAAACTCCACTCCTATCAGGAGCCTAAGCTGGAGAAAATGGTGGATGCCGGATGTTCCACCACCGGAATCTGCTGGCCCAGAGACATCCTCAGGGACGGGTGCGGTCGATTTGTCGGATACGTCATGGACAGGGCCGAAGGCATATCCCTTCATAAAGCCCTCTTCGTCAAACCCCTTTTCGAGAGAAACTTTCCCGAATGGACCAGGCGGAATCTGGTCGATCTGGCCATAGACGTGACGGAAAAGATCTGTGCTCTTCACGGTAGAAACGTCCTTTTAGGAGACATAAATCCTCAGAACATAATGTTGGACCGGACGGGAAAAGCCTACTTCGTGGACACCGACAGCTATCAGCTGGAGAACTATCCCTGCCCGGTCGGAACGGCGAATTTCACCGCCCCTGAGATACAGGGCAAGGACTTCAAGTTCTTCCTGCGTACCAAGGCTCATGAGGAATTCGCCCTGGCCACCCTTATCTTCATGATCCTGCTTCCCGGCAAGCCTCCATATTCCCATCAAGGTGGAGGAGATCCCGGCGAAAACATAAGGCTCGGAAACTTTCCCTATGCCGTTGGAGAAAAACGAAGCGAAAACGTTCCCCGCGGGCCCTGGCGCAATATCTTCAGCAACCTTCCAAGGGCGATAAAAGACGGCTTCGAGGCTGTATTCAACAGGGGAGACCGCCTCTCTGCCCTTATGTGGCTCGAGATGCTCATGGATTACCGTCGTGGTCTGGAGGAAGGCTACTTTTCCGACGAGCTCTTTCCCTCCTCGCCCAAGATAGTGGACCCGGTCGATCACGTCTGTCCCCTCTGCGGAAAGGCTTTCAAGGTAAGCTCTCCAACCCTGGAAAGTCTCAAAGAGAGGGGAAGGGACTGTTACTGCGATGACTGCCGCCAGGA
Source organism: Dethiosulfovibrio peptidovorans DSM 11002 (assembly GCF_000172975.1). NCBI lineage: Bacteria > Thermotogati > Synergistota > Synergistia > Synergistales > Dethiosulfovibrionaceae > Dethiosulfovibrio > Dethiosulfovibrio peptidovorans. The sequence goes on along the minus strand of NZ_ABTR02000001.1, from coordinate 499,762 downwards.
AGTCATGGTTCAGTGTGATCATTGCGGAAAAACCTTCGGGATGCCCCTATTTCTCGCGGAGGATCTGACCAGTCGTGGCAAGGCCACCTATTGCCCCGACTGCAGGTCCTCCGTGACGCTTAGATGCGTCTCCTGCGGAGAGCTTTACGAGGCTCCCAAGTTCCTGGCCGACAGCGTTTTGAGAGGCCATATCCCGGCCTCCTGTCCGACCTGTAGAGAGGTCTCCAGATCCTTCGTTCAGGCCTCCTGTGTTCACTGAGAGATGTCTCTAAAAAAATAAATATAAGGCAAGAGAGCCTATAAAAACTCAAAGGAGGAGTCGACATGGCAAGCCTCAACATGATACTGGATCAGAATGAAATGGTGGAGAATCCCACTCCCAGAGTGCCGGTCTCTCTGGTGCTGGACGTCAGCGGATCGATGCTTGGAGCTCCTATAGAGGAGCTTAACCGTGGAGTTGAGCTCTTCTTCAAGTCCCTTAAGGACGACGATGTGGCCCGTTATTCGGCGGAGGTTAGCGTCATCTCTTTTAGCAACGAGGTAACTCAGGAGGTGGACTTCGGTCCCCTGGAAAAGTGCGATATCCCCGAGCTTAAAGCCATAGGCAAGACCAGGATGGGAGGTGCCGTATCCCTCGCCCTCGAGTCCCTGGAGAAGCGCAAGGAGCTCTATCGCACTCTCGGGGTGGACTACTATCAGCCCTGGATGGTCATCATGACCGACGGAAAGCCTAACGACGATTGGCAGCTCGCCGCGGCCAAAACCAGCGCACTGGTGGATAAGGGCAAGCTTACCGTTTTTCCCATAGCCATCGGGGATAACGCCTGTACCGACACCTTGAAGGAATTCTCCCCCGCCAGAAATCCCCTGAGGCTGAAGGACCTCAACTTCCAGGAATTCTTCCGCTGGCTCAGCTCCAGCGTCTCCAAGGTCTCTCAGTCCATCCCGGGAGAGAAGGTCGAACTGGATCTCAAGGGACTCGAGGGTTGGGCATCGCTGTAGTCATGGGTTATTCGATCACTCTGAAGCTCTGGAACGGCGCTCACGCCAGGGCTATCGGCAGAGACCACGTCAAAAACGGAACGCCCTGTCAGGACAGGACCGGTCTCGTCAGGCGGAAGGGGGTGATATGCGCCTCACTGGCCGACGGGGCCGGATCCCGTCCTCTGTCTCATATTGGGGCCGAGGCAGCAGTGGAGGCGGCGGGAAGATCCTTGACCGATCGTTTCGACGAACTGTCTAAATTCAAAAAGAATAAGGCGGTGGAAGCTCTTTATCAGGACCTTTTGAGAGCGGTGAAGGCGGCGGCAGATAGGGCGGGTTTGTCGCTGGACGATATGGCCTCGACCCTGCTGGCCGTGGCAGTGAGGGGCGACAGATATCTGGCCTGTCACGTAGGGGATGGCGCCATAGTTCAGGTGTCCAAGAAAGGAGCAAGGATGCTCAGCGTTCCTGAAGGAGGCGAGTTCGCCAATCAGACCGTTTTTCTGACGGGAAAAGACGGGGCTAAAAGCCTGCGTCTCTACAGAGGAAAAGTATACAAGGGAACCAAGGGATTCGTTCTAATGTCCGACGGCCCGGCGGCCTCGCTTTACAGAAAGAGAAACGGAGCTTTTCATCCAGCCAGGGCCTGCGCCTCCATGGTCGATTGGTGTGCCTCCGCCGGAGAGAAACAGGTTTCATCGGCGTTGGAGCTCAATCTGTCTACATTGATAAGGGAGAGAACTGGCGACGATTGCAGTCTGGCAGTGTTAGGAGCTTCCATCATGTCTCCGTCGGAGCTGGCGCGAACAGAGGACTCCAGGCGGTCGGAACTCTTGGGAACGAACAGGAAAAACTATCACTGTACCCATATGGATTATCTTAGAGACCTGGAATATCGGGGCGAATCCGTGGGAACCAAGGATAGGGCCATAAAGCTCGAGGTGGCCAGGTCCACGGTAAGAAGGCATAGGGAAAGGCTTAAATGGGAAGTACTGAATATAAAGGAGGCGGCCGAGTGATCGTTTTAAATCTGACCCAGCATAGGGCTACGCCGGAGCAGGTCTTGGCGGGAGTCGTCGATCTCTACGATCAGAATGAGGTGTCGAAGCTCTTGACCTTCTCTGATGTTCCCGATCGATCCACCTTGGAAATGCGTGCGAATGCCATCGCCGATCTGGCGGTTAAGAGGGGAGTCCGTTTTGCCATGATCGGGGGGGCTCCATATCTTATGCCCTGTCTGGAGCGTGCTCTGCTCGATAGGGATGTCGTGCCTCTGTACGCCTTTTCTAAGCGTGAATGCCACGAGAGGCGTAATCCCGACGGGTCGGTGTCGAAGACCATGGTGTTTCGGCACGAGGGTTTCGTGAGTTCTGCTTCCTGTAGCGTTGAATTGAAGTAGGTTTCCCTTGGAATAAAAACGGTTGTGGTGTACATTTATAAAGTGGGTAAAAATGGAAGGAGTGTGACGACTATATGCGCTCTATAGGAAGTAAGCCTCCGGCCAAACCTGAAAGCAACCTTGGCGACGGAACGTTCGAGGAGACATACCGTATCTCGGTGGTAACCCCGATGTTCGGCGGAGGGGTTAAAGCGGGAGAGGTAGACGGGAAACACCCTGTTCGGGGAACGGCGATTCGAGGGCACCTTCGTTTCTGGTGGAGGGCGACCTGTGGCAGAAAGTTCAGCTCCTCCCAGGAGCTTTACCACAGGGAGTCCCAGATATGGGGGGATACGGAAAAAGCCAGCCCGGTGAGGATATCGGTATCAAAACACACTTCAATTGAAACTAAGGCTGTCGATCGGTTTAAAAATTTTGGCCCAGAGCAGTATGCCTTATTCTCCGCCAAGCAGAACGGACAGGAAGTTGCTACTGAAGGGCTTTCTTTCGATTTGAACGTCTCCGCTCCAGACTATATCGATGGATATCAGGATATAAAGAAAACTACTCCGATAAAGGTGTCTGTTAGAGATGAGGTCTTGTGTGCGTTGCGAGCCTGGCTTTCCTTTGGTGGAATAGGTAGCCGTACCAGGAGAGGTCTTGGAGCTTTGCATAACGATGGGACTGATCTGGGAGAGGACTATCTCTCAAATTGCTTGTCTGATGGCGTGTTTGCTAGCGTGTTGATATCAAATCCTAAGGGAGGAGCCATGGCAGCTTGGAGAGATTCAGTTGAGGTTTATCGATCCTTCAGGCAGGGTTTTAGAGGGGCTATTCATGAGAAAGTATTAAATAATGGCAAGGTGCTTCATGTTCCAGGTCGTACTTTTTGGCCGGAGGCCGATGCTATAAGAGATATTACCGGTTGCTCTACCCCAAAACACTCCGAGCCGATAGTCCCCAATGTCGCACGGAGGTCTTTCCCGAGGGCTCATCTCGGCCTGCCTATTATTTTCCAATTCGTTGATGGGGATAAAAATCGGGCTCGTTCGGATAGGGATCCTTCCCCAACAACCATAAAACCATCGGGTGCGGAGAGAATGTCCAGCCCCATTATCACTAGACCCATTTTTGTGGATGGTTCATGGCGTTCGGGCTTGTTTTTATTACCTCCTCCTTTTCTTAGGGCGTTGGATTTGTCTGGGAAGTGGGTAAGTCATGGCCGAAGTGAGGAGTTTAAGGATAGCGTGGAGACTTCTCTGGAGGATACAAAGGCCATGAACTGCAAGCCTATGGGAGGTAAGAACGTATTTGATGCCTTCATGGCCTACGCCAAATCTCAAGGTTTTCAGGAGGTGTCCCGATGAGCGGCTATCTGATTAACATATCCATCGGTCCCGTCCAGCCCTTTATCGCAGCCGCCAGGAGAACAAGGGACCTGTGGTTCGGATCCCGGCTCCTTTCGGAGATCTGTATGGAGACCGCCCGATCGGTCAGAGAGAACGGTGGTGTTCTCATTTTCCCCCAAAAGGACTCTCTGAACGTCTCCGACGGCAGAGACCCTAACGTTGCCAACGTCATACTGGCGGAGCTTCCCAATGGAGATCCAAAGGAAGTGGTCCGTCAGGCCAGGGAAAAGGCCCTGTCGGTCCTGAAGGGCTACGGCGACCAGGTTCTTGGAGAGTACGGAGAGCTGGTCAATAGAGATTTCTGGGACGATCAGATAGAACAGGCATTGGAGTTCTTCTCCGTCTGGGTGCCCTATGATGGTAAATCGAATTACAAGGATGCCAGGGACAAGGTGGGCCGCCTAATGGGGGCCAGGAAAAACTGTCGAGATTTTTATCAGCCCGGCGATCCAGATAAGAGACAGGTGGAAAAGTCGTCTTTAGACGGCAGAAACGAGTCGGTTTTTAAAGACAGACAACTCGTGGAGAAGGTCCTTAAGTCCGATATCTCTAAGCGACTGACATTGAGGCTCAAGTCATCGGAACAGCTGGATGCCTTGGGACTTATAAAAAGGGTAGCGAGCCCCATCGATGATTCGAAAAAAACGTTCCTTTCTGTCGATGATTTTGCTGCGTCTTCATGGATTGAAAAAGCCAAGCGACTGGCTCCCGAAGAGTACGGCAAATTTGAGGAAGCGTTGAGTAAGGTAAAAGGTCTCCTGCAGGGGGAGGCCGCCTTCCCGTCCAGAATCCTGGAGCTTCAGGATGAGATGAAAGAAGATCTCTCGGAGATCAAAGAGTGTCGAGAAAAGCTAGCTAAAAAGATCGGCGAGCCCAATCCGTATTTTGCGATCTTAAAAGCCGATGGGGACAAAATGGGTGCTGCCATATCGTCCATAAACGACCCGGAAGGACACAGGGTTTTCTCCTCCGATTTGGCCGGATTCGCCAACGAGGCACACAAGATTCTTAACAAGAAAGACAAAGAAAGGGTTATAAAAAGATGTATCTACGCCGGTGGAGACGATGTGCTGGCGTTCCTGCCTTTGGACAGCTGTATCGAATGTGCTAAGGCCTTGGCGGAGGCTTTCGAGAAGAGTTTTGAGAAAAGCCGCGGTTATTTTCCCAGTGATCGAGCACCTTCCCTCTCCGTCGGCATCGCAGTAGGACACTTTTTAGAACCTCTTGAGGATTTGCTTCGCTTCGCCGACGAGGCTGAGACTCTGGCCAAGGAGCCAGATAGAAACGGTCTGGCAGTGGTCGTTCGCTCCAGGGGCAACGCCCCTATCGCTTTTAGGGAACGGTGGGATCAATATCGTGGTGGTTCTCCCGTCGATGTGAGGCTGCGATGTTGGGCCGAGCTTTTCGAAGACGAGACGATCTCGTCTCGTTTCCCCTACGAACTTCGGAGCATGGTCGATTTCTACCGTAACTGGAAAGACAGCAAGATACTTGAGAAGGCCATCCCCGCGGACATAAAGAGGGTCTTAGGCAAAAAGAGGTTCCCCGACGGTACATTGAAGCCGATGGACGAAGTACTGGAAAAGAGGATAGAGAGCGTGACCTCCGTTGAAAAGCTTGAGAGCCTGGTGTCCGAGCTTCTCATCGCCCGTCACCTCGGGACAGGGCAGGAGGAGGACAGATCATGATTTCTACGATACGGATAATCCCTAAGGATCCTCTGATAGCCAGAGACGGCAGGCCTTTTTCCTTTGGAAACAGAATGCACTCGCTGGACTGGCCTAAACCATCAACTGTGGCAGGGTCTCTCAGAACCATGATTGGTAAGCTGGCTGGAGGGTCTTTCGACAAAAAAATGGTCGATGGTCTCAAGGCGATGACTATTTTAGGGCCTTTGCCGTTGGAATCCTCTTCTAACGGTGACTTTCTCTTCTTTCCTGCTCCCAAGGATATTCTCGTTCAAAAGGACAATGCTGCCGAAAAGAAAGGTCCGTTTATGTTGAGGCCTCGTCGTGTGGAGGATAGATGCGGTTCCTCTTGTGGGACCGATCTGGGCGAAGAGGAATATCTGCCTTTCATGGAGCCCGAACCTGAAGAGTCGTTCAAGCCTGGTAAGATCCCACCTTTTTGGCGTTCTGATCTTATGATCAAATGGCTTTTGGCCCAGGATGTCGCCTCCATGCCTAAAATTGATCCTAAGGATGAAAATTACAAGGCAAAAGGGAGCTCCCCGTTTAAAGATTTTCCTCGAAAGGAAGACCGTGTTCACGTATCCATAGATTCCCAAAAAGGGACGGCGGAGGACGGTATGTTGTTTTCCACCACGGGACTTGATATGAGAGAGCCGGGAATGTCCATGTCCCTTAGGGTTAAATGTGAGACCTACGGAGAAATAATAGGAGATTTGAGCGAACATCACCCTCTCGGCGGTGAGCGGCGGCTGGCCCGGTGGGATCGGTCGAAAGACGAGGCCCTGTGGAGCTGTCCCGACGAAATTCTAGATGCCCTGAAGGGCCTTAGGCCCGGAGACGGTATCCGCATGGTGCTTGGAACATCGGCGGTCTTCGAAAAAGGATGGCTTCCCGGATGGCTGGACGACGATAAAAAGGGAAAAATTCCTGGAACCTCTGTTGAGGTTCGTCTGATCTCCGCCGTTACGTCCAGATGGGAGCCTCTGTCCGGATGGTCCTACGAGACGAAGCGTCCCAAGCCTTTATCCAGGATGGTCCCGGCTGGAAGCGTCTACTTTCTCGAACTTTTAAGTGAAGATGCCTCGGAACTTGCGGAAGTTTGGCTTGAGCCCGTCAGCGATGAAAAGCTGTACAAAAACGACGGTTACGGACTGGCCTTGTGGGGCCTGTGGAAATAGCAGACGAGGAGGACGTACATACCATGAAAGATAAAACATCCAAAAGTTACTGGATCCATGCCCTTTCCCCGCTTCACGTAGGTTCAGGCAGAGGAGTGGGCCATATAGACCTGCCCATCGCCAGGGAAAAGGTAACAAACTGGCCCTACATCCCGGGTAGCGCACTCAAAGGTGTGATAGCCGATCATCACGATGCCTCCGCCGGAAAGGGCCGAGAGGATTGTGCCAAGAAGAAAGCCGCTTTCGGCACCGCCGGAGACGATAGCTCCAACGCCGGAGCGCTGGTCTTCTCCGACGCCCGAATAGTCTGTTTGCCGGTTCAGAGCCTATACGGAACCTTCGCCTGGTGTACGTCTCCAATGGTTTTGAGACAGCTTATCAGGGATCTGACCGGAATAGTCCCGGGCCTGGAGGATCTGAAAGTCCCCTCCCTGTCCGGCGAAAAGGCCCTTGCCTCCAAGAAGACCGTTCTCGGCGACGATACCCTCTACCTTCAGGATCTGGACGTCCCCATGGAGGGCTGCGACTACGTGGGCAAATGGGCGGAGTTCCTGGCGGGACAGGTCTTTCCGGAGGACGAAGGTTGGCGTGGTGAGTTTGACAAACGGTTCGTCGTCCTGTCCGACGAGGTGTTCAACTACCTTTCGGAGATGGGAACCCAGGTCGACGCAAGGATCCGCATCGATCCCGAAAACGGCGTGGTCGCCACCGGTGGGCTTTGGTACGAGGAGGCCCTTCCCGCAGAGGCTGTTCTGGCCGGTATGGTGTGGTGCGATAAGGTGACAGTAAAGGGAGTCTCCGAGGACGAGCTAGTCAAGGGGTTCTGTTCCGGCAAGCTGTGCCTTCAGGTCGGAGGAAAGGCCACAGTGGGCAGAGGCAGGGTATCCCTGTCCTTCCAGGAAGAGTAGGTGACGACCATGACAGTTACCAGAGAACAGTGCTTCGCCCAGAGGGCCTTTAAGGCTGTCAGCGATAGAATCGACGGATTTGGCGGATCCGATAGGGATAAGAAGCTTAAAGAGTACAAGAGCTTCGTTCGATCCTTCCCCGCTCTCATCCAAAGCTGTGGTCTCGCCCAGGCACTGGCCTTCGCCATATCGAAAAATCACGGCGACGTCGTGGAGGACCTGATGGCAACGCTGGATCACCAGGGCAATAGCCAGGACTTTCAGGAATCGGTCAGGACCTGCCAGCTCAGGGACTACATGAGAAAATCCCGGGAGGCCATGGACGCCGCCGGCTGGGTCAAGAGGTACGCCGACGGCCTTATCGAGGACAAGGAGTGATCCCATGAAAGCCATGAGGGAAGCGATCGCCGGACTTGACCGGTCGAAAATCTCCCACGGAGGGCTCTTTCTCCAGCGTTATCTTCCGGAACAGAAAAACTCCGATCAGGGAGATCCTGCGGTGTGGGATGCTTACTTCGATCTGGCGTCGAACACGATAGGCAAGGGGGACCTCTACAGAACCGCCTTCTCCCGCTGGGAGAGGTCCTGGGCCGGAGAGGGCGGGACGGTCTCCATAAACAAGTTCAAGGTTAAAGACAGACTGGTCTGCGGGCTAGGAGGAGCCAGCCCCACCGAGACGGGGCTCACCCTTCACCACACCTACGGCACGCCGGTTATACCGGGAAGCTCCATCAAAGGTGTGGCAGCTCACTACTGTCACAAGATCTGGGGCGAGGCGGACGACTCTTTCAAAGAAGGGGGAGAGGCCCACTCGGTCATATTCGGGACCACCGAGGACCAGGGGCACATAATCTTTCACGATGCCCTCATAGAGCCTCTGGGACGGAAGGTCTGTAGGGACATAATGACCCCTCATCATCAAGATTACTACGGAGATAAAGGGGGATCCGCCCCGACGGACTTCGATTCTCCTGTCCCGGTATCCTTCCTGTCGGTGTCCGGTTCCTTTCAGGTGGTCATAGAGTGCGACGATCCGTCAGAGGAAGGCCAGGAGTGGCTGAGGCTGGCAACCGAGCTGGTTAAAGAGGCGCTGGACAAGTGGGGTGTAGGAGGAAAGACCTCCAGTGGCTACGGAAAGCTCAACTGGGAGGGCGAACTTCTCCCTCCCGAGCCTCCGAAGGAAGATCCTCTAGCCGAAGGCAAGACGGTAACGGTCCGCAGGATCCCCTCTACCAACAAGAAAAAGGCCGACAGGCTCGAGTTCTCCCTGGTAGAGGACGGCGAGGTAGTCCGATTTGAGGATAAATCGGCGGCCTGCCTGGCAGACAGTGATTTTCAGGCTACGATGAAGGAGGCAGTGGAGATGGGGCAGGATATAACGGTGGAGGTCGCCAAAAACGACCTAAAGGCCAAGCCTCCCAGGCTTTACGTCAAGCCCTTGGATCTCCCTTCCTGAGGATAAAACGATGAGGGATACCATATTGATGACCTGCGGAACCAGTCTTATCGGGAATGCGGGTAGAGCGATAGGAAAAGAGCTTGCCTCTTCTCCGGACAGTTTGCTTCGGTGGCTGAGGACCTTAGATGTCAGCGATAAGTCCTGCGGTGCCGAGATCAACGGACTGGCTTGCATGATAGAAGAGCTTCCCGACACATTGGATCCTATAGAGGTCATCCTGTATGTATCGGATACCGACGATGGTATATTGGTCGGTAAGGTGTTGGAGACCGTTATTCCGGAAAAATTCGATGTATCCAAGGTCAAACTGGTCCGAATCGAGGGGCTGAACCCCAAACATCCCGATACTTTCAGGCGCAGAGGACTCAGAAATTTGGTGATGCGTCTAGCGGATGACGTGAAACAGAAGGGACGCCCCAGGTGCATAATAAACGCCACCGGGGGATTCAAGGTGGAGGTCGGTCTTGCTCAGGAACTGGCCTCTGCAGTGGGGATACCTTCCTACTATAAGTTCGAGTTCTCCAGTAAGGGGATGCTGGTCCCTCCTATGCCTGTCGGATTGGACATCGGCCTTTGGCTTCGTTTGAACAAGAGCATGGAATCTCTAGAAAACGAGCCCCTGCGTAAAAGAGACCTCGATAAACTGATGGAACCCATATGCGACGAGCACGACAGAGAGCGTTTCTTGATGCTTTTGGAGGATGTCCCTCTGGAAAAAGGAGATCGTCTTTACGATATATCCGCCTTAGGGGAGTTATTTCGTGTTCTAGCTCGGAACGCCTTCTGGGAGAGGGAAGTCGATTTTATGCCTCCTCCCGTCTCTCCTGACGAAAAAGCCGAAAAGGTCCAGCACTCCAACTCGGAGGAGCATCTGCTTCACTTCGAGGCCAGACACGGCATAGGAGAAAAATTGCTGGAGATCCCTTTCGTGTCGAAAGTCCGAAGCCACTATTATAAAAAAAGTGGCTGGACCATGAATCGCTGCCATGTCAAGGACAGATCCGAAAAGGAGCTTGAGGTGGAGTGGGGCAACGACATGGGGTTGATAAAGTATATCCTGACGGTTCCTAAAGCCAGGGGAGAAGAACAACTTCAGGCCGCTTCTTTGCACATATCGGAAAAATTGAAAACTCTGTAGCGTCTTTTATCACATCTACCGGGGGTCTCTCGACAGGTTCGAGAGACCCCCGGTTTTTACGTCTAAGAAGGATTCTAAGAGAATAAATATAAGGCAGGCCACGAAAAAAGGAGGAATCACCATGCACGACGAGATAACCAAGATGAGGAACGAGCTGCCCACCTACCTGGGAAACGCCTATGCGGAACACCTCATGATCGTAACCAGATGGAGCTCCATTTTGAAAAAGAGCGCCGTTCGGGCCTCTCTGAGGGACTACTTCAAGGCTAAGGACGATCAGTACTGGGAGTCTCTCTACATGTACTGCCGGAACAAGAAGATCCCTTGGGTTCCCGGATATCTTTGCCTCAAACTGATGAAGGCTTTCGACAAGGCTTTGGATAACAGGATGAACGACGTCCGTCTTCTCAACAAGGCTTTCGTCTCTTCCAGGGAGCTTGCCGCTGCCTTTGGAAAGCCCTATGTCGCCGAAAAGAGCGAGGTCGAAGATCGTCCCTATGTAGCCGGTTCTAGACCTGTATCTTTGCGTGCTGCCTCCTCTTGCCGCAGGGGTCCCCTCCCCAGCGAGGCCGGATTCTGGGAGGACTGGGATTACGAATAGGAGGTGATCGCCCTGAACGGCTACAGAGCCCCTCCATGGAACGATGACCCAAACTGAAGGAAGCTTGAAAAGGAAAGATCCGTATCTATATAACTTAAGGAGTGATACAAGTGAATAAGCGCAGTCTTTTCGCCGTCGCCGTCGTGGCCTTCGTGTTGACCGCCTCGGTGTCTTGGGCCGTGGAGCCCTATCTGGCCCGGGGAAACTGGTATTTCTCCGGCAAGGGCACCGGAACCGTCGCGGGGTCCTCTGAAACCATCACCGCCACCATCACCGGTACCGCCGTGGTCATTTCCACCGGCGAGGCCGGAGACGAATGGATCACCAATTTCTCCGAACGGTCCACCTGGAGGCTCTCCAGCACCAACGGCTACAGCAACACCTACACCCTCAGCGAGAACATCCCCATGAGCTACCATAACACCGACAATCGCTACGTTTTCTCCGACAGTGGGCTCACCTGGGACTGTACCATCCTCGACGAGAACACCGCCACCATGACCTGCAAGGGAACCACCGTCATAGATGGATACAGGGCTACGGTCAATATCAAGTACAACGCCAGCAGGAACGCCACTCCCGATATCCCCGACACGCCGTCTCCCTCTTCATCCGGAGGCGACAGCGGTGGAGGATGCTCCGTAGGGGCCTTCTCGCCTCTTCTGGGGTTGTTGCTCGTCCCGCTCGTCCTTTTGCGTCGCTAGGATAGAACGACCGATCAAGGGAGGGGTAACCCTCCCTTGACTTATATCAAACGAAGGAAGATTATGGTCTTTGGATGTCTCTTAAAAGAATTGGAGGTAAGGATATGCGTTTGGATTTGCATTTGGTGCCTAAAAGGGGAAAGACCATAAAACTCCCCAAGGAGAACCTCTACATGGTGCAGGCCATGCTCTACGGTCTTTTTGAAAAATCCTTCGCCGAAGCTCTTCACGACGTGGGGTTCAAGCACGATAAAAGGCGTTTCAAACTCTTCGCTTTCTCATGGCCGAAGGGGCAGGGACGACCTCGGTTGGATGGTGGGTACATAAGTTTCACCGCCCCTCTTACCGTGGTGGTCACCTCTCCTATGAACAGAATCCTGGAGCAGATCTCCGGAGGGGCACTCTGTGGGGGAGATCTGAGGTTAGGTCAGAACGAGCTGGAGTGTTCGGACGTCAAGGTCCATCGTCCCAAGGTCGAGGGCAACTCGCTGAAGATCAAGGCTCTTTCTCCCATAACCTGCTACACCACCGATCCCGCCGAGGAGGGCAAAAAGGGCTACGTCAGATATCATCGGCCCGACGAGGACGAATTTGTCAGGCAGATAGACGGCAACTTGAGGAAAAAATTCTCCCTTATGTATCCCTCCAAGGAGATACCGGCAGATCCCATAGGCCTCACTCCATTGGAGGATCCAAGAAAACAGGTTGGGCTATTTCGCCCGAAGGATACAGTTCCCATAGTAGGTTATTGGGGACGGTACAGGCTGGAAGGCCCGCAGGAACTTCTTCAGTTGGCCGTCGACGCCGGGATAGGTGCCAAAAACCCCGGTGGCTGGGGATGCCTGGAGGTTCCGGAGAGGTGAGCGGTTTTTTCGTGAGAAAGGAGGTAGTGTTTTGGGTTTTGTGGACGCAGTTAGGGATCTAGGGCTTTTAGCCTCAGGGAGTTCCACAGGGGAAGGGTTGGACAGCTTTCTCCAGCTTCCCTTGCCGATTATCGACGACGAGGACCGGAGAGGTAAGGTTATCCGAGTGTGGATGAGGGCTTCCGATCCCGATGGAGACGTGCTTGAACTGGAGGGGATCTCAAGGATCGATCTGGTGGACTATATGTCCGGGGAGGGGGGTCTCGACGATCACAAGAGAAAGTATCTTTACAGAGACCCTGTGGGATCCAATACGACCTGGGGTTTTTCACCGATCTATAAACTGGGTGCACCTAAGGGAGACCTTGAAGCTCGTGTCGTGGCATTGGTGGGCATTGCCGATGACGATGGGTTTTTGAGATGGAGGGAGGATAAGGACACAAGGTTCTTTAAGCTGGAAAAAAGGGTCTTGGGCGACTATCAGCTTTCAGGTAGATTTACGCAGGGATCTCTGGACGGGATCCTCAGGGACCTGGAGTCCAAAGTCCATGAGATAGCGGAACTATGGGAGGACAAAAAGCGATCCTACATCCTTATGTTTGGTCTGGAGAAAAACGGCAAATATCTTTACCCCGGGGAAGCCAATGCCTTTAAGGGCTACTTTGAGGATAAGTTCTCAAAAGTATCCGGAGATAGCGGTAAGGCAGGTAAGGGCAAGGGAGAGGTCCGATGTTCTATGTGCGATCAAAAAGGCTCCTCTTCCGTGAATTTGGATAAGATCTTCGCCTTTGCTACCTTCGATAAGGCCAGCTTTCTGCCTGGACTGGACAAGAAAAGCGAGAGCAAGGTGTTCCCTATCTGCCAGGGGTGTTTTGCCGCCCTCTCCTCGGGCAGGGAGATCCTGGATAGGGCCTTTACGGACAGACAGACCGTTAGAGGGCTGAACCTTTACGTTGTTCCAGAGCTTACTTTAGGGTCGGATAAACTGGCTATGGCTTCGGAGCATACCGCCGATTTCGTCAGAGACGGTCTAAAGGTAGAGGATAAGGTATTCAGAAGGTTGGCCAGACAGGACGATTCTCTGGTGCTCCACTTTCTCTTTTGGGAGAAAAATCAGGCCCAGGAGATACTTCACCTCATGGTGGAGGACGTTCCTCCCTCCAGGCTAAAAAGGCTAGAGGATCTGTGGATAGAGTCTTATCGCCACTTCCTGTGGAACTATATGGAAAAGCCTGTGTTCGATCCCAAGGAAATCGATCTGGATGTGGGGTTGAAGGTTATCTATCAGGTCATGACCTCTCTTTCAGGCAAAAACGAGCAGGACAAAAAGGTCATGGTGAGCAGGATATTGGATCTGCTTGGGCGACTTCTTTCAGGAGAGCTCGTCGACGTTACGGGGGTAAAGCAACTCATGGTGTCCAGGCTTTACGGGCTGTGCTCCAATCCCGAGTGGATTCGCTACGGCGGTAGCGAAATGCGGAAGATGTCTGCGGTGATAGACTTTTTGATCAGGGCGAACAGGAGGTAGACGGTATGAATTTCGACTTTTTTGACGGATTTTCCGATCCCTACATGAAAACCGACAGCGGAAAAGGAATTTTCGTCGCAGGGATAGTGTTGGGAATGGTGGCTAGGGGTCAAGGCGGCGGGCAGGACGTGGACGGAACTCCTCTCTTTAAACAGCTGAATTTCGGCAGGATAAAGAAAAGAGACATAGCGAAGCATATGTCCCGGGTCCCCGAGCTTGTCGGAGCATATCGACTCAAATACGGTAGGCTCATAAACGCCCTTGCAGCCCAAGGTGGGGAATTGCTGTTGGCGGGCAACGAGAGGGAGATTGGCGTAGACGGCAACTTCGCCTTTTCCGTGGCTTTCCTCAACGCCAACAAGTATTTTTGGTCTATTTTTAAGAGCGATGCCAAGGATATGGATGACGATCAGGTCGATATGAAAGGAGATAACTAATATGAGCTTTAACGGCAGACGGGAATATCTTTTCGTTTATACGGTGAAGGACGCTAACCCCAACGGAGATCCTTTGGACGCCAACAGCCCCAGAAGGGAGGAGGAGACGGGGCAGATAATGGTATCCGACGTCAGGGTGAAAAGGACCGTAAGGGACCAGTGGATCAGGGAGGGTAAAGAGGTTTTCGTTGACGGAGAGACCAAGACCCTTAATGCCAGGGTGGACGAAATCAAGAAGCGCTTTTCCGTCTCCACCGGAAGGGAGGCTCTCGCTAACTGTATAGACACCAGGCTTTTTGGGGTTACTTTCGCACTTGGGAAAGAGTCTTTTTCCTGGACTGGCCCTGTTCAGTTCAAGTGGGGAAGGTCCCTCCACAGGGCCGAGCCTAAGCTGGTTCAGGGAACCGCTGCCTTCACCACCGGAGAGGGAAAGGAGCAGAGGTCTTTCCGAAACGAATATATCGTCCCCTTTGTGGTTATCGCGGACTACGGTATCGCTAACCAATACGCCTCCTCTCAGACCGGGGCCACAGACGACGATCTGGACTGCCTCAGAGAGTCTCTATGGAAGGGAACCATAAACCTCATCACCAGGAGCAAGGTCGGTCACTGTCCCAGATTCCTCCTGGAGGTGTCCTACATGGACGGTTTTGACGGAGCGGTTGGGTCTATGGACGAAAAGGTCGAGCTGAAAAACCCCGATGGCAGCCCTATGTCGGAGGACCAGCAGCTCGCTCTGAGGGCTCCCGATAGCTGTTCTATGGACATCTCCCGCCTGGCTGGCAAACTTGTGGCGAGGGAGAAGGACGTGAGGAAAATCCGGGTGATCACCGATAAGGAAATTCCCGTCGTCGGCCTGGACGAACTTTGCGATACCTTCGGGGAGCGGATCGTTATAGAGACGAGGTGATCCTGTGGCTACGGTCTTCGATGTCACCTCTCCTATGGCGATGTTCAGAAAGCCCTACACGACGACCTCTTCCGTCTCCTACGCCTTCCCGCCTCCTACTGCTGTGGCGGGATTGATATCGGCTATTTCGGGGATATCGAACGGTAGCGATAAGAGTGGCTGTGGCGCCCAATATTGGAAAGACCTTAGCGGAACCTCTATCGCCGTAGGGATAAGAGGTAAGGTCTCGTGGATGAGCCAGGCTCTCAATATGTGGAACGTCAAAAATCCCGGCAAAAACGCACATATTCAGGTGAAGCATCAGTTTGTCGCAAGGCCCAGATACAGAATATACGTATCAGGGGGTATCGAGGATAGGCTTGACGGTTACCTCAAAAGAGGGGCCTTTGTCTATACCCCTTGCCTTGGAACGGCCTATGCCCTTGCGGATTTGGAATATGTGGGCAGGTTTGGTTCGGCTTCCCCTGATGGCGGTCCTCTGGCTTTGGATACGATCGTTCCCTGGACGGATGGAATGACCGTAGATGTTCTCTCCAGCGGAGGAGCCTTTAAGGAAAGGGTTCCCCTTCAGTTCGATGTCGGGAGGGGCTTAGTGAGAGCTTGCTCGGTTATCTACTCTCCAGCGGGCGATGGAAAGGTCGTAGTAAAAGAGAGGGGGGAGCTTGATGTGTCTCTCTGCGGGGAGGACCTGGTCGCCTGGTTCCCTGCCTGGTGATCTTTTCAGCCATCCTGATCGGTCTCTTACAGACCATTTGGAGGGCACGACCTCAATGGCCCTTGAGCTGGCCCGGAGGTTTCGTATCCCTATAGAGATTTCTCTCCTTGAAGGTGCGGCAATGACCCACGATCTGGAGAAAGCTAACCCACTTTTTCAGAGCTATCTTTTGGGCAGAAGCAGGACAGGCGTTAACCACGCCTGTCCCTCCTCCTGTTTCTCCTTGCACCTTACTGGATCTCTTTGGGCAACCGAGGCTGTCCGAAGACACCACACTCATATGGTGAACGCAAAAGACTCAAAGCAATTTTGGATCGCCAGGGAGGACTCTCTCTCCGAAATTCAGGGTCATATGAGCTCGGTGATTCCCTCCTGGAGGAGATGGATGTCTCAGGAGGATTGGGAGGATTTTATCGATACTCTGTGGGAGCCCCGGGTCTCGGAAGGGGATTGGCTGACCCTGCGTAGTCTACTCTCTCTTCTCGTCACCGCCGATCGAATGGACGCCATAGGGGTCAGGTCCCTGTTGGAAGAGCCTTTTCCGGCCTTTTTGCCTATCGATTTTTCCGTAAGAAAACCCACCTCGGTGGATTATTGGCGGTCGGAGGTCCACGATGAATGCCTCCAAAGTTCCCGAGGGATAACCTCCCCAGGGCTCTACACCCTGACCCTTCCGACAGGAGCTGGAAAGACAGTCACAGGTCTGGAGATCGCCTATGAGATAGCTTCCAGGAACGGATATAAGAGCATAATCTACGCTCTGCCGTTCATCAGTATCATAGAGCAGAATTCATCGGTGGCTAAAGAGCTTTTCGGCATCGAATCTGTTCAGGAGGATCACAGCCAGATGATCTCAGGCAAGGAGGTGCCGGATGACGACGATGTGTACTCTCCCTGGGATAAGATGTCTGTTCTCTTCAGGTATTGGAGATCTCCGGTGATTCTGACCACCATGGTTCAGCTATGGAACTCTATATACGATCCGAGAGCTAACTCCTCGATGGACTTCCACAGATTAAGCCGGTCGGTGGTGATAATGGACGAACCTCAGGGAATCCCCCCTAAGTTTTGGTCCGGTATGGGAAAGACTCTGGATTTTCTCAGCGAAAAGCTGGGGACCTATTTTATCCTGATGACCGCCACCCAGCCTCAGATAGGAGAGGGCATAGAGATATCTCCTAAGAGGTATCACTTCCCTAACGTAAGACATCGTTATAAGGTCTTAAAAGATAAGTTTCCCCTTGACGATTTACCGGATCTGCTTTTTGAAAGTCTACCTGTCGCCAGGGGGTCGGGGCTTGTCGTTTTGAACACCAGAAAATCGGCCATAAGGACTTATAACCTGTTGAAAGAACGGCTGGAAGGGGATGTCTACTTCCTCTCGGCATGGATGACCCCTATTCACAGAAGAAAGGTTCTCAAGAGAATAAAGCAAGCCCAGCTATCTGGGGAACCCTATTATCTGATCTCCACCCAGGTCGTCGAGGCCGGTGTCGATCTCGATTTCGACTGGGTATTTCGGGATATGGGACCTTTGGACAGCGTCGTCCAGGTTGCAGGGCGATGCAACAGGCACGGTGATCCCAGCAGAATGGGCAAGGTGCTTGTGGCGGAGATTATCGCTGAAAACAAGGTTCCCTACTGTTCCTATGTCTACGATGATGTGCTTCTTGAGAGGTCCAGGAGAATTCTCAGAGATAGGGGGAATTTCGACGAAAGGGACATACCTCAGATAGTGCAGACCTACTACGGGGAGATTATGGACGGAATAAGTTTTTCTCCTGTATGGGAAAAACTTCAAAAAGGCTTGTGGGGACCGGAGGAGAAAGAAGAGCTTATCCCAAGAGACTTTAAGGGGTTTAGGGTATTTGTCGAGCTGGATCAAGATATTCGCTACATCCTGTTACGCCTTCGGGACGATAAATGGACCCTTGAGTCCCTCGATGAGAAAAAGCGACTGGCTAAGATCACCCAACAGTATGCCATAGAGGTCCCCATCGAGGAATTAAAACAGTGGCGGGGGGAATTGGCCCGCTTTTTGACGGAAGACGACATCCCTCCTCTGGGGCCGTTCTTGGGAGACGATAGTTGGTTTCTGACCAGTGCCGCTGTGGGAGATATCTACGATGACCAGGTGGGGTTCGTGCCGGTCTCACTTTGGGGAGGAGGTGATGGCGGTGCCCTGTTTCTCTGAGCCTCCTAGGATAGGTGGAACCCTTGTGTGGTATTTTTCCATCTGCCACAGGGAGGTATGGTTTATGTCTCATGGGATAGAGCCGGATAGAGAGGACGACTTTTTGGTCATGGGCAGGCTGATCGACGAAAACTCCTATCGCAGAGACAGACACTCCGTCTCCTTCGGTGATAATCGGTTCGACATCGTAAAGGTTGAGGACGGAACCCTGGTCGTCGGTGAGGTCAAAAAGAGCAGTCGATCTATAGACGCCGCTAGGCTTCAATTGGCCCACTACCTTTACGATCTCTGGAAGGACGGAATAATAGCCAAAGGACAGTTGCTCTTTCCTAAGGAGAAAAGGCGAAAGGAAGTGGAGTTGACCGAGGAAACCAGGCATAGGCTGGACGGAGTGTACGAGGAGATACGGGAAATCGCCTGTATGGCAGCCCCGCCGAAAGCGGTAAAAAACCGTTTTTGCTCCGTCTGCGCTTATAGTGACCTTTGCTGGAGCTGATGCTATGGGAAAGACAATATATATTTTCTCCGCCGGAGAGCTTAAGCGTAAAGAGAATACGGTGGTTTTCGAGGGAGAGGACGGCAGAAAGTTTCTCCCCGTCGAGACCACCGACGAGCTGATGATCTTTGGAGAGGTGTCTTTAAACAAGCGATTTCTGGAATTTTGTACCGTCAGCCATGTGCCATTACACTTCTTCAACCATCACGGATATTACCAGGGCAGTTACTCCCCGAGAGAGTTTTTGAACTCTGGAGCAACTATACTTGCTCAGGCAGCCTGCTACCTGGATCATGAAAAAAGAGTTGACATAGCCCGTAGAATTGTCTGTGGGGCTATGGAGAACATGGCAGTTGTGCTGAATTACTACCGTCGGAGGGGTAATGAATCCCTTGTATCCATGCTTTCCAATATCGAATCCTACAAGGGCAAGCTGGATAAAAGCGATTCCGTAGCGGAGATTATGGGCCTTGAGGGAAACGGTCGAGAGGCATATTACAGTGCCTTCGACCACATCACCGGAGGGGGTCCCTTCGCCTTCGACGTAAGATCTCGTCGTCCTCCTCAGAACAGGATGAATGCCTTGATCAGCTTTCTAAACTCTATGTGCTACGTCACGGCCCTGTCCCAGATATACCGAACCCACCTGGATCCTCGGATAGGATTCCTACACGAGACCAACTTTCGCCGATTCAGCCTAAACCTGGACGTAGCGGAGATATTCAAGCCAATCCTTGTCGATAGGATTATATTTTCCCTGATAAACAAGAAGGTCATCCAGGCCAAGCACTTCGAAGACGGCCCCTCCGGTGGGATCTACCTTCAGGAGTCAGGGCGGAAGATAGTGGTATCGGCCTGGGAGGAGCGGTTGCAACAGACTATCGACCATCCAAGGCTCAAGAGAAAGGTAAGCTATCGGGGTCTTATGAGGATGGAGGTCCACAAGCTGGAGAAGCACATACTGGGGGATCAAACCTATGAGCCTCACATCTCTGGGTGGTGATCGCTGGTGTTTGTTATAATGATATACGACGTAGGAGAGAGACGAGTCGCTAAGATGTTGAAAATAGGGCGAAAGTACCTCAACTGGGTTCAAAACTCCGTCCTTGAGGGCGAGCTTTCCGAGGGGCTTCTTGCGAAACTCAAGGCGGAGGTTAAGCAAAAAATAGACCATGAATCGGATAGCGTTATATTCTACACCTGGAGAAGTGAGAGATATACAGCTAGAGAAGTCATTGGAATAGAGAGAAATGAAATAAACATTATTGTATAGATACCGAATAGTCTCTGTCGATCTCCGATGAGGTAAAAACTACGGGGGACTGACAGAGACATGTTTTTTTGCGTCCCATACACTTGAATTCAGTGGTAGCATGGTGTAGAATAACCTCAGTCGTCGATTTTTTATCTATTTTGCAGGGGTATTTAAGAGGTTTTGTCGATATGATTAAACGCATAAACCCTTGTAACCACTCAGCTCCTGTGGCTTTTGGATGTCCCTATGAGGAATGGAAACACAACGACGTGAACCAGTTCGCCGGAACAGACCTCCTTTTGGATGTCCCTATGAGGAATGGAAACGAGAAGGTCTTGACCCCAACAGAATTCGTAATTCTGCTTTTGGATGTCCCTATGAGGAATGGAAACAGTATCTCTCTCAGGAGGTCAACCTCCCTGTGTATGCTTTTGGATGTCCCTATGAGGAATGGAAACGTTCATGGACAACGAGCGGCGCTATGCACCAGAGGCTTTTGGATGTCCCTATGAGGAATGGAAACGCTTCACCAGCGTCTGGTCAATAGAGTCGGCCAACGCTTTTGGATGTCCCTATGAGGAATGGAAACGATCACCGGACTCGAATTTTAACTTAGGGACAGAAACTTTTGGATGTCCCTATGAGGAATGGAAACGTCAGAACAGACCGTTTTACCCTGACGGCATAGTCCCTTTTGGATGTCCCTATGAGGAATGGAAACTACAAGGGACTTTGGAGCATCAAAGGGGTTAGATGCTTTTGGATGTCCCTATGAGGAATGGAAACCCCATAGCGTCGTGGTATGCCCTACACTCTTCTACGCTTTTGGATGTCCCTATGAGGAATGGAAACACAAAACGGGCATAGGTGGGATCGTCGTCTTCCTTACTTTTGGATGTCCCTATGAGGAATGGAAACCCGGATGAGAACCTCTCCGGTCTCGGGGGTGTACCCCTTTTGGATGTCCCTATGAGGAATGGAAACTGGACAACGAAGCTATGGACCTCTTCACCGGTTTTCCCTTTTGGATGTCCCTATGAGGAATGGAAACGGTCCTTCCATACAACAGAAGCATAGCTTCCTTCCCCCTTTTGGATGTCCCTATGAGGAATGGAAACCATGTACAGAAGCCCATTAGGGGTTTCTTCGTAAGCCTTTTGGATGTCCCTATGAGGAATGGAAACGTCGTTTCCTCAGCCATTCAGGAAGACTCCGCCCCACTTTTGGATGTCCCTATGAGGAATGGAAACTGCCCCAAAAACTCCACACCTGAACATTCACACACAACTTTTGGATGTCCCTATGAGGAATGGAAACTTCTATCCCCGGGGTAGAACCTTCGGCCTACGTGGACCTTTTGGATGTCCCTATGAGGAATGGAAACGTCCTATAATGGCTATGGCGGTGTATCCTAAGATTTTCTTTTGGATGTCCCTATGAGGAATGGAAACTCTGGTCGTTATATAGCCTCATAATTAATTCCTCCTTCTTTTGGATGTCCCTATGAGGAATGGAAACAGATTACTGGTATTGATATTAGGAGGATAGGATAACTTTTGGATGTCCCTATGAGGAATGGAAACCAGGATCGTTCCACGAAACTATAGCCACACTATGTCCTTTTGGATGTCCCTATGAGGAATGGAAACCGACCAGCTTTCTGTCAATCCTAGTGTGCATATTGCTTTTGGATGTCCCTATGAGGAATGGAAACACAATCAAATAATCACGTAATCTACCTACATCTATCCTTTTGGATGTCCCTATGAGGAATGGAAACATCCGAAAGGGTGCCGAGGCACCCATGTGGTGCCGTCTTTTGGATGTCCCTATGAGGAATGGAAACGTAATCATGGTAAGGGCGGAGGAGCTATAGAGGAGCCTTTTGGATGTCCCTATGAGGAATGGAAACCGAGTAAGGTAGGGCGGTACAAGGCGTTTTGGTGGGTCTTTTGGATGTCCCTATGAGGAATGGAAACCAGAGACAAGCCGTACTCTTTGTTAATATCCACTTTCTTTTGGATGTCCCTATGAGGAATGGAAACTTATATAGTTACGACTTCCTCACCACGCCATACTCCTTTTGGATGTCCCTATGAGGAATGGAAACGAGGACCCCACACAGCCTCTGGAGACGACGATCATGCCTTTTGGATGTCCCTATGAGGAATGGAAACGGTCGTCCCTGATCTCCCGGAGATAGCCTTCTGCCCCCTTTTGGATGTCCCTATGAGGAATGGAAACTTTGGAAGTAATGAAGGATATCCCAGATGGTAGTATCTTTTGGATGTCCCTATGAGGAATGGAAACGATTCAGCTAACATAGGTAAGGACACAAAAATAGGGCTTTTGGATGTCCCTATGAGGAATGGAAACTTACTATCTATCGAACTTTTGGATGTCCCTATGAGCTTTTGGATGTCCCTATGAGGAATGGAAACTGAAGCTCGCCCAAGGTCCTCAGGTTGGCGGTCAACTTTTGGATGTCCCTATCCCTACCTGCCAAAATAGGTGTCGCATGATAGACTAGTTTAGCGAGTCGAGAGAGGCTCCCTGGAGGTGCGACACATGGCGAGGTACAGCAAAGAACAAAAAGAGGCAATCAAAAAGAGAATGATGCCGCCGGAGAACATGTCCATACCTAAATTATCGAAAGAGACTGGCATAACGGTGACAACCCTCTACAACTGGAGAAAAGAGCTCCGTGCGTCCGGCAAAGCAGCTCCCTGCGACGAAGATAGACCGGATAGCTGGAGTTCCAGAGACAAGTTCCTCATAGTCCACGAGACCTACACCATGAACGAGGAGGAGCTGGCCCGGTACTGCAGGGAAAAAGGACTGTACGTCGAACAGGTTATAAGCTGGCGAAACTCCTGCGAGGAGGCAAACGATGGCCAGAGCCTCAAGGTCAGGGAGCTTATGCATGAGGTAAGCCAGGTAAAGAAGGATCACAAGAAGCTGGCACAGGAGCTCAGACGTAAGGACAAAGCCCTGGCTGAAGCGGCTGCCCTGCTGGTATTGAGAAAAAAAGTCCAGGCGATCTGGGGGGAAAACGAGGACGACTGATCGGTGCCTCGGATCGCCGTAAAGCAGTAGAACTGATCGAAGAAGCCGTATCGAGCGGAGCTACCCAGGCTAAAGCCTGTAGAGAGGTCGGCATCACTGAGAGAACCTTCCAGAGATGGTGCAAAGAGGGCCAGGTAAAAGAGGACCAAAGACCTCACGCTCCCAGAAAGACGCCTCAGAAGCTATCGCAAGAGGAAGAACGAAAGGTACTAGAGATAGCCAACAGCCCGGAATACGCCAGCGCACCGCCAGCCCAGATAGTGAACGATCTACTGGAAAAAGGCATATACATCGCCTCTGAATCGACATTCTACAGGATACTCAGGAAACACAGACAGATCAACCATAGAGGCAGAACGGCGGCTCCGGTAAAAAAACCTATAACAACCCATAAAGCCGACGGTCCTAACCAGCTGTGGTCCTGGGATATAACTTACATCTGCGGACCGGCCAAGGGCCTGTTCTACTACCTGTACCTCATAATAGACCTCTACAGCAGAAAGATAGTCGGCTGGGAGATCTACGACGAAGAATCAGGAGAACTGGCGTCGGAGGTGGTCACCAAGGCGGTCCTGTCGGAAAAGATCCGCCTTGCCGATAAACCGCTGATCCTGCACGCCGACAACGGAAGCCCCATGAAAAGCGCCACATTGAGGGCCACCATGGAAAAACTGGGAGTACTGTTCTCCCACAGCAGACCGAGGGTAAGCAACGATAACCCCTACAGTGAATCGATCTTCAAGACCCTGAAATACAGACCTGCCTTCCCCAGTGGAGGCTTCAAGGACATAGAGGATGCGAGAGCCTGGACCTACCGGTTCGTGTCCTGGTACAACCATACCCACCGTCACAGCGCCTTAAACTACGTGACGCCGGAGCAGAGGCATAAAGGAAAAGCCCCGGAGATACTGGCGAAGAGGAAGAAAACCCTGGAAGAAGCCAAAAGAAAACACCCGGACAGATGGAGAAACAGACCGATAAGAAACTGCTCCATCGAGGAGACGGTCTATCTGAACCCGGAGAAAGAGCCCCGGGAAAAGCGCAGAGACTGAGTTAGTCCAATTCGATCTTTTTGCGACATCTCGCTTGACAGGCTCCGGCTTCGGCGGAACAGAGCTCGCCGGATTACAAAGAGGACTTCGCTTGGGTTTCCAAGCCGAACAAGCCGGACAAGCCTGTGGACGTGTTTTACGTGTATCCGACGATCTATATGGACAAGGAACCGTCGAACATGGACATATCCCGGAAGGACCTGCGGAGCAACGCCGAGGGGCTGCTAGTAGCCCAGGCGGGGGTTTACTCTCCATACGCTAATCTGTTCGCCCCATTCTATCGGCAGCAGACCGCCGCCTCCCAGAGCATGGAGCCCAATAACGGCGGCCGAGACGCCTTTACCGACCCTATCTTCAGGGTTGGCTATTCCGACGTGGAGCGGGCCTTCGATCACTATGTCGAGCATCTGAACCAGGGGCGCCCTTTCATCCTGGCCGGACACAGTCAGGGATCTATGGTCATAGTGGAGCTTATGCGCAGGCGTATGGCAGACCCTAAACTGCAAAAGCAGCTTGTGGCGGCCTACATCATCGGCTACACGGTTAAGAAAACCGATCTGGAAGGGTATCCTCAGATGAGGCTTGCCGAGGGCGAGACGGACACGGGGGTCATAATCACCTATAACACCCAGGGTCCCGATGCCGAAGGCTCTCCCGTTTTGTTGACCGACGCAGTTGCGGTCAATCCGCTCAACTGGAAAACCGACGCTACCCCCGCGTCGCGGAAGGATAACTCCGGGGCCGTCTTCTTCAACGATTCGACCGGCGATGTGGTCGAGACCATTCCCGATTTCTGCGGCGCATACGTTGATACCGATACGGGAGCTTTGATAGCCACGGACATAAGAAGCCCTGAAAAGGTGGATCTGGTGAACATGGGCCGCTGGCCGAAAGAGGTCTACCATCGTTTCGACTATGCTTTCTTTTACGAGAACCTCAAGGCCAACGTAAAGAAGAGAATCGACTCCTATCTGTCCATCGACCGGTAGCCTTTGAGGCTGTAGAGGCTATAATCGAGGTGAGCGTCATAATATATGCCTTGGGGGAATAAAAATGAATCACGATGGCTTTTTGGACATAGATAGTTCCGAAGGAGGGCTTATCCGAAGGCTCAGGGAGATGGATCCCTCCTTGGGAGCCTACCTGGAGAGGCTCATAGAGGATCGTTGGCCTCAGATGTGGCTGGGCGATCAGATAACCGAGGTGGCCGAACGGGGCAGGCATCATTCCAAAAAACTGATGGAGATCGCCGAGGCCCTTCTCTCTGTTCTGGACCGGGATGAAAAGGGTTGTGCCTCGTTGTTCATGGACGAGCCCCTTCCTCTGGCCCTTCTGATCGCCTCGATCTACCTTCACGATATAGGCTATACCGCCTTGGTCTACCCGATAGACCCCGATGAGGCCAAGGATACCGGTGCCTTTCCCTTTTCCATGTTCCCTTCGGCGGTTTCAGAGGTTCATCATCTTCTTTCCTCCGAGCTGATCTCCCATAACGGAGAAAGGCTGTTTCCTCTTCCCGAAGACGTCGGTCTGGAGTTGGATCCGGATGTCGAGGGAAATCTCATGGAAGCGGTAGAGGTATTGAAGGGATTCCTTCCTGATATCTGCGCCAGCCATAGAAAGTACGTTCAGCTGGACAGAACCGTCGATTTCAAGAAGAAAAAAGCGGTCTGGCAGGTAGGCAAGCTTTTAATGGGTAAGGAGCGTTTCAAGGATACCCTCACGCCCCTCGATGATAGGTTGGATTCATGCGGTCGTCTGTTCGGAAAGGAGGGGCCTCTTGGTCTGACCAAGAAAAAGGCCCTTACCGTTGCGGCGCTTTTGAGGGTTCTGGACGGCTGCGATCTTCAGTCCGAGGGAGCCTTCGACGAGGGGCGTCTGAGGCAGTGGTTTCAGAGGACGTCGTACGAGATCGAGTCGTTGGAGATTCAGCTCGACATGTTCGATCGGGATCTGAAAGAGCTCATGGTGAACCTGGAGGGCAAACCGATCTCCGTGTACGATTGCGTCAAGGCTATCTGCGACGACGTGGAGGATTTCAGCTTCGAGAGGGTGAGTACCAAGAGGGTCGGACGGATCTGCAACGCCCTCTATCCTTTCGTGTTCAAGACCCTTAGGCGGCTGAAGGGGAAAAAGGGATTCGACTGTCTTTTCAAGCCCGATAGTCTTCCTGTCGTGCAGGTTCTATCGCTGGTGGACCGTCTTGTTTTCAAGTGGGAGGGGTTCCTGGCCTTTCATATGTCCGGATTCGTGGAGGGAGTTTCGTTCGTGTCCGGAGAGGGCGATTCCGGCGACATCGGCGTTCGTGTTGATTTCAAGAAAGATGTGCCTGTGGAAGGCGAGTTGACCTCTTTTGCCGAAGGTCTCGCGGAGGAGATAGATAGGACCGGTGGATACCTGAGAGATCTCGGGCTGTCCGTGATCTCCGAGAGCTGAGGTTTTATCATGGAAAGTTATCTGTATCGTCCCGGTTCCGTCATGTCGCCTCGAGAGGGAGATCTCCCAGTGTCGATTGTGTGGATTCCCCTTAGGGCGGAGAGAATAAGGGTCGCTCCCTATCCGATGCTGATAAAGAATTACGAAAACCTGTCCGGTTCGGAGACCTCGATCGCCAAGGGCTTTGTGGACGAGTTTTTTTCTTTGACCGAGCTGAATCAGTTCAGGGTGTACATGGAGAACGAGAGGAAAATCGTTTTGACCGTCGAGCGGATCTCCGTTCCCGTCGAGTGCCGCGATGGCGACGGTTTGCCCTTCGTTCCCTTCCGATGCAGGGAAGGCGAGGAAGGGTGGCATAGTCTCTGTCTGGACGGAAGAGACCGTATGGATCTCCCGTTCGATATAGTAGGTTACTATCGTCTGTAGGAAAGCGATACGATTCTCTGAACATCTACGGAGATTTTAAGGGCCCCGGCTTATTCATAAGCCGGGGCCCTTTCTTTGATCTCAGCTGAAGCTCATCCATTCTCCTGTTTCTTTAACCGAGTCGGGTTTCTTTCTCAGTTGCATCTGGGGCATGGGAACGACCACTATTCCCGAGCTTTCGTCGACGGTGTTATGTTTGCCGTCCTCTTCAAGGTCGTATCCCAGTATGGTGCCGTTGGGGATTTCGTTATGTCCGTCTACTATTACCCTGCGGAGGCGGCAGTTTCGACCTATTATCACTCCTTGGCCGATTATGCATTCCTCGACCTTAGCTCCCGGAAGTATGACGCAGTTTCTGGATAGGACCGATTTTTCCACCTCGGCTCCGAGTATGCGGCTGCCCTCTGCCATCAGGGTGCTGGAGACCTTGCAGCTCTTCCCGTCGGATGGGTAGGCGTAGGCCGGAGGGTCGGCGAAGGAGACGGTCCTGATCGGCCAATGTGGGTTGTACAGGGTCATCTCTGAGTCGTTTTGAAGCAGGTCCATGTGTGCCTGCCAGTAGGCCTTTATGGTGCCAACGTCCTTCCAATAAGGCTTGTCGTCTCGCCAGTGGGCGTCGTTTATGCCCGGAAGGACGTTGGTGGAGAAGTCGTAGGCGAACACTCTGCCTCGTCCGACCAATCGAGGTATTATGTCTCTGCCGAAGTCGTGGCTGGTGTGTTCCATGGAGGCGTCCTCCAGAAGGGATTCTTCCAGTATCTCTCTCTCGAAGATGTAATTTCCCATGGAGACGTAGCTGAACCCCGGTCTTCCCGGGATTTCAGGTGGATTTTTCGGTTTTTCCATAAATCCGATTATCTTGCCTCTCTCGTCGGTCTTGATGCAGCCGAACTGGTGGGCCTCGCAGGAGGGGACCACGTTGGCCGCCACCGTGACGTCGGCGTTGTGGTCCATGTGATAGGTCAGCATCTGTTCAACGTCCATCTTGTAGATATGGTCCGCGGCGAACACGCATATTCGGTCGGCGTCGTACAACGTAACGAGGTGCATGTTCTGGTAGACCGCGTCGGCGGTGCCCTCGAACCATCTCTCTCCTCTCCACATCTGGGCTGGAGCCAGGGTCACGAAGAAGTCCCTTCCTCTAAGGGCTCCTCCGAACTGCCAGGCTTTGTCTATGTGTTCGTTCAGTGATTGGCTTTTGAACTGAACGAGCACGTAGATGGAGAAGATCCCGCTGTTGATCAGGTTGGATATGGCGAAATCCACGATACGGTATTTCGCTCCGAAGTGAACCGCAGGTTTTGCCCTGTATTTGGTCAAAGGCATGAGTCGTTCGCCTTTTCCGCCAGCAAGGACTATGCCCAAAACCCTTCCGTATTGTCCCCGTATCATGTTAGCCCTCCTCTTTAATTTATCTTCTTAACCCCCATCATAATATACTTTCGTAAATTTCCCTATAGTAGGGAGCAGATGCCTTCCACGAAAAATCCTTCCTCATTCCCCTTTTCACCATGGCTTGCCAGTTCTTTTTATCTTTCATGTTGTCCATGGCCCGCCCGACGGCGTTAAGAAGCTCCGAGCTGTCGTAGCTGTCGAAGACGAATCCGATTCCCTCTTCGTTTTCGTAGACGGTGTCGGCCAGACCTCCCACCCTCCGTACCACCGGGATGGAGCCGTACCTCAGGGCTATGAGCTGGGATAGCCCACAGGGTTCGAAGAGAGAGGGCATCAGGTATATGTCCGATCCTCCGTAGGCCAGTCTTCCAAGGGATTCGTGGTAGCCTTTCACGAATTTTATTCTTCCGCTGTAGTGGTTTTCCAGTTGGGAAAGCCGGTTTTCGTAGCGGCTTTCTCCGTTTCCTATCACGATTATTCTCAGCCCCATGTCGGCCATCTTGCCAAGCGCCGGCAGAAGTATGTCCAGTCCCTTCTGTTCCACCAATCGGCTGACCATGGCGGCGATGGGGCCCTTTCCGGTCAGCCCAGTCTCTTTTTCCAGTGTGGCCTTGGCTTTCTTCTTGCCGGATAGGTCGCTGGCCGAGTAGGGAACCGGAAGGCTTTTATCCGTCTCGGGGTTCCATGCCCCGTCGTCCAGGCCGTTTAGGATGCCTGACAGTCGATCTCGGCGGTTTCTAAGCACTCCGTCCAGGTCCTGTCCTCCCCATGGGGTTTGGATTTCCCCGGCGTAGGTGGGGCTGACGGTGGTTATGTGGTCGACTCCGTTTATGGCTCCCTTGAGTAGGTTGACCCTATCGAAGTATTCCATACCGTCGACATTGAAGGCCTCCCAGGGCAGCCGAAGGGGGGCTACCGCCGTTTTCTCCAGCAATCCCTGATGGGCCAGGTTGTGGACGGTGAATACCGATCTCCTGGTAGTCCTCTGCCCCTTGAACCAGCTATGCCACCTGAGGGCTATGGGCAAAAAGGCCGTCGTCCAGTCGTGGCAGTGATATACGTCGGGAGACCAGCCGGTCAGAGCTGGCAGGGTCAGTCCGGCGTAGCTGAGGAAGGCGAAGGGTAATGCTGTGTCTTCCTCCAGCTTTTCCGGATATATGGGGCCTTTGTAAAGTTCCTCTTGGCGAAGGAGATAGGTAGGGACGCCGTTTATGTGGCATAGTAGGAGTTTGCCCCGATAGAGCCGGTTTTCCAGAGGAATTTCCACCGAGCCTTCCATCTGGCGGAGCTCTACTCCCGAGCTCTCAAGTCTGTTTACCATGTCTCCCCAGGCCGGTATGAGCAGTCTGGCGTCCACTTCCAGCGACCTGAGTGCCGCCGGAAGGGAGCCGGTTACGTCGGCTAGGCCGCCCACCTTGGCCAGAGGGGCCGCCTCGGGGGCTACGTGGAGCACCGATAGTTTTTTACCAGTCACGGCTACATTCCCCTGAAGTTTATCTCGTAGGCCTTTTCGCAGTATTCTTTTACTACCCTGTGGGTGTTGAAGTAGCTTCCGTTAAGGGCTATGGCCCGGCGCATCATGCTTATCCAACCCTCTCTGTCATCGTAGTAGGTCGGTATTACCTCTTGCTCGAGTTTTTTGTACAGGTCCACCGCGTCCAGGTTCCCGTCGTATCCGAGAAGGTCCGATTCGCTGGGCTCAGGGCCTATGGACCATCCGGTGGCTCCTTCTACCCTGCCCTCTATCCACCAGCCGTCCAGAACGGACAGGCTCATTATGCCGTTGAGAGCGCATTTCATGCCGCTGGTGCCGGATGCCTCGTGAGGTCTGGTGGGGTTGTTGAGCCAGAGGTCCACTCCCTGCACCAGATGGGAGGCAAGCTCCATGTTGTAGTTTTCCAGAAATACCACGCTCAGGGCTCCGTCTATGTCGTGGATGATATTCTGTATTCTTTGAAGCAGAGCCTTCCCTCCGTCGTCTTTAGGATGGGCTTTGCCGGAAAAGACTATCTGAAGCTTCCCAGAGGTCGCCTCGAGCAGTCTCTGTACGTCGGAGAAAATCAGGTCCGCCCGTTTGTACTGTGCTGCCCGTCTGGCGAACCCTATGGTCAGCACGTCAGGGTCCAGGGACCGTCCGGTTATCTCCAATATGGTGGCTATGAGCCTTGTCTTGTCCGCCTGGTGGGTTCTCCAGAGTATGTCGCTCGGAAGGTTCAGGGCCTGGACCAATCTGCCCGGGTCGTTTTCCCATCCCGGGATGTGGGAGTCGAAGAGTCTCTTCATGCTGGGGCTCACCCAGGTTCCGGGGTGGACCCCGTTGGTTATCGAGTCCACGTTTCCTGAGTCGAACATTTTTCTCGAGACCTCTGCGTGTCTTTTCGAGACGGCGTTTACGTATCGACTGAAGGTGTAGCCCAGCTCGGTCATGGATACTCCCTGAGACGCCGGGAGCATCTGTTTAAGGGTAGCCACGAAGTTCTGGGGCAGGGTCCTCTCGATCAGTCCGAAGGGGAATACGTCGTGTCCCGCCGGGACGGGGGTGTGGGTGGTGAATATGACCTGTTTCTTTATCTTGTCCGGGTCGAAGTAGCCCTGTTCTCTCATAAGCTCCAGTGTCAGAAATCCGGCATGACCCTCGTTCAGGTGATAGGTCTCTATGCCGGAGTAGCCCAGGTCTCGGAGCATTCTCAGTCCTCCGACTCCGAGTATCATCTCCTGGCAGAGCCGATATGTCTGGTCTCCGCCGTAGAGGTCCCAGGACAGACGGCGGTCGTCGGCGTGGTTGCCCTCTACGTCCGTGTCCAGGAAGTAGACCGGGACGGTGTATCCCGAGAGTCCGTGTATGTCATACACCCAGGCCCTTATCTTTATATCTCTTCCCCGCAACTTTACCGTAACGGTGTTCGGTAGCGGTATCAGTTCCGTGGACGGGTTCCATATAACCGGCGATTCCTTCTGCCACCCTTTTTCGTCGAAGCTCTGGCGGAAGTAGCCGTTTCTGTAGAGCATGGTTATCCCCACCATGGGAACTCCCATGTCGGCGGCGCTTTTGAGTATGTCTCCCGCCAGCACTCCCAGGCCGCCGGAGTAGGTCGGTATAGAGGGTTTTATGGCGACCTCCATGGAGCAGTAGGCCACCTTTCGGAAAGAAGCCTCCTGCTCGAGAAGCATCCTAAGGGAGTTGCTAAGTTCGCTTTGTCTGTGAGCCTGCATAAGCATCCGGATCATTCCCTCTCTTTCTTTCTCCCGTATATTTCTAACAGATGTCCCAGGCGGTCCAGTCTGGGTTCCGGTATTCCCTCTTCATCCAGCCTCCACCGCCAGTTGCCGTCCTTCCGGGACGGGCGGTTCATCCTGGCCTCCGTGCCGAGTTCCAATAGGTCCTGGGCAGGAACGACAGCCAGTTCCGCTACCGATCCCAGGGCCATCCTTATCAGGGCCTCCAGGGCGGATTTTTCGTCAAGTTTTCTGCCTATATAGGATTCCAGTCTGTTCAGACTGTCCTCTTCCAATTTAGAGAACCACCCGGCGGTGGTGTCGTTGTCGTGGGTTCCGGTGTATACCGCCATGGACGGTACGTGGTTGTGTGGAGTGTAGGGAGAGGAGCCTGTGTCTCCGTCGAAGGCGAACTGCAGCACCGCCATTCCAGGGATATCCAGATATTCCATGGTCTCCTTCACGTCGGGGGTTATAACTCCCAGATCCTCTGCCAGGAAGGGCATGGTGGGAAAGTTTGTCCTCAGGGTTTCGAAGAAGCTTTCCGACGGTGTCTCCACCCAGTTCCCCTTTTTTGCGGTAGTCTCGTCTGCCGGGACGGACCAGTAGCCCACCAATCCTCTGAAGTGGTCTATTCGAATTTTGTCGTAAAGCTCTAGGGCGTGTTTTAGCCGACTCATCCACCATCCGAATTCGTCCAGAAGGTGTCGGTCCCAGTCGTACAGGGGGTTACCCCATAGCTGTCCGTCTTCGCTGTAGTAGTCCGGAGGAACTCCCGCCACGGCGGACGGACGGAGGTCTTTGTCCAGCTGGAACAGCTTCGGATGAGCCCATACGTCCGGGCTGTCGTGGATCACGTATATGGGCATGTCACCTATCAGTTCCAGCCCCTCGTCGGCACAGAGTCTGTGAAGGGTTCTCTGTTGGCGGAAGAAGATGTATTGGCCGAAGGCCAAAAGATCCATCTCGTCGTTCAGCTCTTCCGATATCTCGGTCATTGCCGATTCGTCCCTGATTCGGTAGGGCTCGGGCCAGCGATGCCATGGCTCCATGGAAAAACGTCTTTTCAGAGATCGAAAGAGGCAATAATCCTCCAGCCAGTGCCGTTCGGATTCCTTGAACAGAGAGAATCCCATGTCCTCCCTGTTTTTTTGCCAGGCTTTCTCGAGGAGCACCTCCCTTATCTTCAGGGCTTCCTCGAAGTTCGCCGGTCCGATCGGAAGTTTCGGGGGTAGGTCGCTTTCATCTATCCATCCGTCCTCGGCCATGAGTTCAGGGCTTATGAATAGCCGGTTGCCCGCAAAGGCTGATATGGGGCTGTAGGGCGAATGTCCGAAAACCGCCGATGTCTCGTTCATAGGTAGGGTCTGCCAGTCGAGCCCCTGCCGGACGAGGGACCGCACCAGTCTGTGGGCCTCCGGTCCCATGTCTCCCACGCCCCAGGGCGACGGCAGGGACGATATGTGAAGAAGTAACGCCGATCGTCTCATGGAAAAACACCTCCTCATCTTTATTCATTGTACTATGACGAAAGGTCTATATATAATCGAAGATAGAAGTGAAAGGAGGCTCAATCCATCATGGCCGATTCACGGTTAAGCGATTACGACGTTTTTCTCTTTCGACAGGGACGGCACTACCGTCTTTACGAACGTCTCGGTTCTTTCCCTGAGGAGGACGGCACCTGCTTTGCTCTCTGGGCGCCGAACGCTCGGGAGGTCTCGGTTCTGTGCGATTCCAACGGCTGGACTCCCGGTATCGCCCCTCTCAATCTCAGGGAGGACGGCAGCGGTATCTGGGAGGGGACCGTCTCGGGGATCTCCATCGGGGATCTGTATAAATACGGCATAAAGACCGACTCCGGCGAGTGGCTCCAGAAAGGGGATCCTATGGCCCGTCGTTGGGAGACTCCCCCCAGGAGCGCCTCCATGGTGTGGAACGTCGATCACGAGTGGACCGATCGGGAATGGATGGAGAGCAGAGGAAAGCGGCTTCCCCTGGACGGCCCTTGGTCGGTCTACGAGATCCACCTGGGGTCGTGGAAGAGGCGGGACGGATCCTTTCTGTCCTACAGAGAGATCGCTCCCCTGTTGGCCGATCATGTCGTCCAGGCCGGGTTTACCGCGGTGGAGTTTCTTCCGGTTATGGAACATCCTTTCTACGGTTCCTGGGGATACCAGGTGTTGGGCTATTTCGCTCCCTCCGGGAGATACGGTTCTCCTGAGGATCTCATGTATCTCGTCGATTACCTCCACAGCAGAGGGATCGCCGTCATTTTGGACTGGGTTCCCTCTCATTTCCCCTCCGACGCTCACGGTCTGGCCCGTTTCGACGGAACCGCTCTGTACGAGCATCCCGATTCCAGGAGGGGATATCATCCTCAGTGGACGAGCTGCATTTTCGACTACGGAAGACACGAGGTCCGTTCGTTTCTGATAAGCAGCGCCGTGTTTTGGCTGGATATGTACCACGCCGACGGGCTGAGGGTTGACGGAGTGGCATCCATGCTCTATCTGGACTACTGTAGGGAGAGAGGGGAGTGGGAGCCCAATCGGTATGGAGGAAGGGAGAATCTTGAGGCGGTATCATTTCTCCGGGAGCTGAACTCCGAGATATCCAGGAGCTTCCCCGACGTTGTCACGGTAGCGGAGGAGTCCACCGACTGGCCCAGGGTGACCGGTCCCGCCCATCTGGGCGGCCTGGGGTTTTCCATGAAGTGGGATATGGGGTGGATGCACGACACTCTGTCTTACTTTTCTCGAGATCCGATCCATAGACCCTGGCATCATGAGGAGATAACTTTCGGTCTCTGGTACGCTTTTTCCGAGAGATTCGTCCTCCCTGTATCCCACGATGAGGTGGTCTACGGAAAAAGATCGCTTCTGTCCAAGATGCCCGGAGACCAATGGAGGAAGAAGGCCAATCTCAGGCTTCTGCTAGCCCTGATGTTCGTTCATCCGGGAAAGAAGCTGCTTTTCATGGGCTGCGAGATAGGTCAGTGGCGTGAATGGGACCACGAGGTGGAGCTGGACTGGGCCCTTCTGGACGATCCGAGTCACAGGGGAATTCTTCGTCTGGTGTCGGATCTCAACCGTCTCTACCGAGAGGAGGAGGCGCTTAGCAGGGATTTCGACCCCGACGGTTTCAGATGGATAGACTGTTCCGATAGGGGGCAGAGCGTTTTTGCCATGATGAGACCATCTGGTCCAAGACCGGTGGTAGGGGTTTTCAACTGCACGCCCATCCCCAGGACGGGCTACAGGATAGGGTTGCCGTCAGGAGGCCGGTGGCTGGAGTTGTGTAACACCGATTCGAACGATTACGGAGGAAGCGGCGTCGGAAATATGGGCGGGGTATCGGCAGATGAGGTCGCTTGTCACGGTATGAGCTTCTCTGTGGAGATGGTCCTGCCACCGCTCGGGGCGGTCATACTGGCGCCGGAGACGAGTTTGTCCGACGGGAGGAGGTAGCTGTGAGCCGTTACGTCTGCATACATGGACATTTCTATCAGCCGCCGAGGGAAAATCCATGGACCGGAGTGGTGGAGCGTCAGGAGACGGCCTCTCCCTGGCACGACTGGAACGAGAGGATCGCAGATCAGTGTTACGGTCCCTGCGGGGCCGCCAGGTTGTTGGACGAAGAGGGGCGAATATTCGCTACCAGGAACTGCTACGGTTCCATGAGTTTCAACGTCGGCCCCACACTGCTCGGTTGGCTCGAGGACCGTCGTCCTTGGATATACCGTTCCATATTGGAGGCGGATCGCATCGGTGTCGAGAGGTTCGAGGGGCACGGCCCTGCCATCACCCAGGTCTACGGTCACGCGATCCTTCCCCTAGCCTCCGAAAGGGACAGACGTACCCAGGTAATGTGGGGGATATCCGATTTCGTCCGTCGTTTCCGTCGGCGTCCCGAGGGTATGTGGCTTCCCGAGGCGGCGGTGGATACGGAGTCTCTCGAGGTTTTGGCAGGTGAGGGGATTAAATTCGCCCTGTTGGCACCCCATCAAGCCTTGCGTTCGGCTTCGGATGGACCTATAGATATCTCGAAACCCTACATATGCATGCTACCGAGTGGCGCGAAGATCTCTCTGTTTTTCTACGACGGAGAGCTAGCCCGGGAGATGGCTTTCGGTGCCGCCCTGGAGGACGGTCGAAGGTTGGCTCGAAGGTTGTCGGATCGTTGTCCCGATCGGAACGGTCCTGCCCTTGAGCATGTCGCCGTGGACGGAGAGACCTTCGGTCATCATCATCGCTTCGGCGAGATGGCTCTGGCCGCCTGTCTGGACGAGCTGGATCGTCTTCCCGACTTGGATTTGACGGTGTACGGTCGTTTTTTGGAGATATGTCCTCCGGAAAGCGAGGTCGAGATAGTCGAAAGGTCTTCGTGGAGCTGCGTCCACGGGGTGGAGCGTTGGCGTTCCGACTGCGGCTGTTCCGACGGCGGACACCCTCAGTGGCACCAGCGTTGGAGGGCACCTATGAGGGGTGCTCTGGAAAGCCTACAGAGGGAGGTAGACGAGCTGTTCCAGGAAAAAGGGGCGTCTCTTTTCTCCGATCCCTGGGCGGTTCGGGATAGATCGGAAAGGCTGTATTCGAAGCTATCTCCCTTGGACAGGATAGCCTTTCTTGTAGATGAGGCGGGCAGGGAGCTGTCTTCCGAGGAGGAGTCTCTGGGGCTGTCCCTTCTTGAGATGGAGCGTTGTTCCATGTTGATGTTCTCCAGCTGTGGCTGGTTTTTCGACGATATCTGTCGGATAGAGGCGATCCAGGTGTTGCGGTACGCCTCCAAAGTGTTGGCTCTGACCGAGAGATTAGGAAAATCAGGACTTCGCAAGCCTTTCCTGGAGGCCTTGGAAAAGGCCCCTAGCAACGTCCCTGAGCTGGGAAACGGCAGCAGGATATTCTCCTTTTTCGTGGAGCCCGCCTCAATGGATCTGCCGAGAGTCGGTGCTCACGTCGCTCTTTACCGGCTTTTCGACCTTGATCCCGGAGAGACCGAGTTCCCCTTGATCTCGGTGAAGGACGGAACGGTGTGCAGATGTTCATCCGACGGGGAGGAACGGTTTTTCGGCCAGCTGACCGTTCGATCCGAATTGACCGGCAGGTCCATGGAGCTGCTTACCCTGGCGGTTTGGTGGGGAGGACGCAGGATCCTGTGCGGAGCTTTGCCCATAACGGAGGGAGCCGACCCCGAGGTTCTGATGGAACGTGTGAGGTTCGCCTCGAACTGTGACGATCGATCCGTTTTGGGGAGCATCTTCGGCCACAGGCTCTACTCGTTGCGTCACCTGTTCCGGGATAGCCGGGACAGGGTGACCGATGAGATAAAGAGTCGCTGCGAGGAAACTCTTGCTCTGGCGGTGAAGGATGTGGTCCTTAGGGACGAGAACCTCCTTTTGCTGGACGGAGGAGAGTCCATTCCCCTTCGTTCCGCCGCCAAGATCTTTGTAGATTATCGGTTGAACCGCGAGTTGTCCATGAAGAGGCCTTCCTACGGGGATTTGCTTGACTTGCTTGGAAGGTCTCGTCGGTGGGGTGTCCAGTTGGACAGGGAGCGGCTGGAGAAAACGATCAGGTCGAGGACGGTCTTTCTGGCTATGGAGCTGGAGTGGAACTCGGTGGAGACCGACGTAGTGCTTGAGGATATGTCAGGCATTCTGGATCTTATGGATCGTGCCGACGTCAAGGTAGATCTGTGGCCCTTTCAGAAAGCCCTGTTGGAGCTGAAGGAAAGGACCGAAAAAGTGGATGTTGGTTTGCTTCAGAGGGTCGGCTGTTCCACCGGGAACGCGACGGATCGTAGATAGGCCTCGGGATGGATCCAGGAGGAGGCTTCTTCGTCGTAACGGACCGGAGATGTGGCGCCTTCCCTCACTGCGTTAACCAGATCTGTCATTGACCGTACAGGCCGATGGAACTGGGTGGCGAAAAGGCCTATGCGGTCTTCCCAGTGGGAATCGCTGCCGCCCAGCATCGAGCTGCTTATCTCTAGGGCGGTTTCGAGCGCCATCTCGTTGTGGTGGGGCTTGGTGCTGCCGTTGAAGGTCTCCACCCCGTGCATGTGGGGGCAGAGTCTCATCACCTCTCCCATCCCTCTGCCGTTGTCCCTGAAGGGGTGGGCCGCCGCGCTGGCTCCTCCGACCGAGGAGACCAGTTCGGCCAGGTCCGGGGCGTGCATTTTATTCTTCGGGAGCCGGTCCAGACCATATACGAGCAGGTCTCCCTCGTAGGTAAGTATCTCCGCTCCCACCAATATGAGAAAGTCGTATCTATCGGACAGTTCTTCGGCCATAGGGGCCAGTTTGAGTGTGTCGTGATCGGTTATGCAGATTCCGTCCATGGAAAGTTCCTTTGCTCGGCTGACCGCTCTCTCGAGAGGTAAAAAGCTGTCCGGCGATCCCTCGATGGTGTGCAGGTGGGTGTCTATTATCATGGAAACTCTCCTTTGCTTCTCCGTCTACTTATCGGAGTAGTTTTTATTCCATTGAATTATACCGAAGCCTGGGATTTTCGCAACGTCCTATGTCGTGATCCTATCGTTTCCTGGCCGCATAAGTTCCGTAAAAATATACTGCGATCTTTTTTCGACTAGGAGAGGCTTAATGGCCTCTCTTTTTTTGTTTGCCCTGAGACTATTTTGTGGATAGGATTGTCCTCAGAGGAATGTCCAGTCATGGCAGGAGGTGCTCTCTTGGACAGAAAAAAGATGTTGCGAGATCCGTTGGTGTGGAAGTTCAGGATGTACGGTTTTCTCAAAAACCTGCGTTTTTTCGAGCCCTATATGCTCCTATATCTCATAGGCGCAGGATTGTCTCTCTTTCAGATAGGGCTTTTGTTCTCCCTGAGAGAGGCGGTCATATACGTTTTCGAGATACCGTCGGGGGTCCTGGCCGATCATTGGGGGAGGAAAAAGGAGCTCCTTCTCTGTTTTGTTTTTTATCTGATATCCTTCGCTCTGTTTTTCATCGGCCGATCTCTGCCGATCTTCGCCGGGGCTGTAGCCTTTTTCGGCCTTGGTGAGGCCTTCCGTTCCGGAACCCACAAGGCCATGATCTATACCTATCTGGACCACCACGGCGTGGCGGACGAGAAGACTTTTCTATACGGCAGGACCAGGGCCTGGTCGCTGCTGGGTTCGGCCCTATCTGCTCTGATAGCCGTGCCTCTGGCCCTGGGATTGCCAGCCTATAGATGGCTCTTCATAGTCGCCATGCTTCCCTATATAGGGGATCTCGCTTTGATCTGGAGCTATCCCGATTGGCTGGACAGGGACGAGACCCTATCGGAGGAAAAATCCGAGAGGGGTTTTTTGTCCTTCGGCTTCCGTTCGCTTCGATCTGTTATGAGGGATAGAAGGCTTATGAGGGCGTTGTTGAGCTCGTCCATATACGATGGCCTGTTCAAGATAATCAAGGACTACGTTCAGCCGATACTGGCCTTGGTGCTGGTGGGGACCCTGGCCGGAGACGGTGATAGGGCCCTAACCGTGTTGCTTGGCTTGACCTACTGTATATTTCATCTGGCCGGCTCCGCCGCGTCCGCTTCGATATGGAGGCTCAGGCGAAGGATCTCCTCCGCCTGGCTTATGAACGCGTCCTTCGACGTTATGGGGATGGCGGCCCTTCTTCTGGCAGGGGTCTCTCTTTGGGGATCTCCCCTGACAGTGGCGGCGGTGTTCTTTCTCCTTTACGTCATGAAGGACGCCAGGCGACCTATCTTCGTCGATCTCTGCGGCGACCTTATGGATCGAGACGTTAGAGCCACCGTAATGTCGGTGGACAGCCAGCTTCGTTCTTTACTGGCGGTGATCGCCGCTCCTCTGTTCGGATGGGTGGCGGACGGCACAGGCCTTCCGGTGGCCTTCGCCATGGTTGGTCTGTTCATGCTGGCCTCGAACAGATGGCTCAAAGTACAGAGCCGGGAGGTCGCGGTAATACCCGAGATAGAATCCCCCGACGGCAGGCGAGAGAAATCGGAAGAATGAAACTTAAAATTGGTGGTTGACGTATAGGAGTGTAGTAGTGTATTATTCCTTCTGCGCCGCTGAGCCGGCCGCCTTGCAAGGCAGCCGTAACGGAGGGCGCACGAACATTGACAGCCGAAAATGGGGAAAGAGAAAAGCGAAGCCAAGTGAATTTTATGGAGAGTTTGATCCTGGCTCAGGACGAACGCTGGCGGCGTGCTTAACACATGCAAGTGGGACGAAGGTATGTACTTGAAAGCTTCGGCTGGACGGTACATATACTGAGTCGCGGACGGGTGAGTAAAGCGTGAGGACCTGTCCATCAGAGGGGGATAGCCCCGGGAAACCGGGATTAAAACCCCATAAGCCCAAGGGTGAAAAGGAGTAATCCGCTGATGGAGGGTCTCGCGTCCTATCAGGTAGTTGGTGGGGTAAAGGCCTACCAAGCCGAAGACGGGTAGCCGGACTGAGAGGTTGACCGGCCACATTGGAACTGAGATACGGTCCAGACTCCTACGGGAGGCAGCAGTGGGGAATATTGGGCAATGGGCGGAAGCCTGACCCAGCGACGCCGCGTGAGGGAAGACGGTCTTCGGATTGTAAACCTCTGTTGCAGGGGAAGAAGGAAGTGACGGTACCCTGCGAGGAAGCCCCGGCAAACTACGTGCCAGCAGCCGCGGTAACACGTAGGGGGCGAGCGTTGTCCGGAATTACTGGGCGTAAAGGGCGCGTAGGCTGCGAGGCAAGTCGGGTGTAAAAGGCACGGGCTCAACCCGTGTGTGCACTCGAAACTGTCTTGCTGGAGGGGTAGAGAGGCAAGCGGAATTCCCGGTGTAGCGGTGAAATGCGTAGATATCGGGAAGAACACCAGTGGCGAAGGCGGCTTGCTGGCTACACCCTGACGCTGAGGCGCGAAAGCCAGGGGAGCGAACCGGATTAGATACCCGGGTAGTCCTGGCAGTAAACGATGAATGCTAGGTGTGGGTGGGTCAAACCATCCGTGCCGCAGTTAACGCGATAAGCATTCCGCCTGGGGAGTACGGCCGCAAGGTTGAAACTCAAAGGAATTGACGGGGGCCCGCACAAGCGGTGGAGCACGTGGTTTAATTCGATGCAAACCGAAGAACCTTACCTGGGCTTGACATCTAGGTGGTATTGACCTGAAAGGTGATAGACCATATTTTCGGATATGGAGCCTAGACAGGTGCTGCATGGCTGTCGTCAGCTCGTGTCGTGAGATGTTGGGTTAAGTCCCGCAACGAGCGCAACCCCTATTGTCAGTTGCTAACGATTGAAGGCGAGCACTCTGGCGAGACTGCCGGCGACAAGCCGGAGGAAGGTGGGGACGACGTCAAGTCATCATGGCCCTTATGTCCAGGGCAACACACATGCTACAATGGCCGATACAGAGGGAAGCGAAGGCGCGAGTTGGAGCGGATCCCACAAAGTCGGTCCCAGTTCGGATTGCAGTCTGCAACTCGACTGCATGAAGTTGGAATCGCTAGTAATCGCAAATCAGCTAAGTTGCGGTGAATACGTTCCCGGGCCTTGTACACACCGCCCGTCACACCATCCGAGTTGGGTGCACCCGAAGCCGGAGGCCGAACCCTTAGGGGGCGGATCCGTCGAAGGTGTGTCTGGTAAGGAGGGTGAAGTCGTAACAAGGTAGCCGTACCGGAAGGTGCGGCTGGATCACCTCCTTTCTAAGGAGCTTGTAAAACCAAGGCAAGCATAGGCGGAGTAGATCTGCTTTCCCCATTTTTAGCTAGTTCCTTGACAAAGGAATAGAGAAAGCAAAGAGAGGTTAAGGTAATAAGGGCATACGGTGGATGCCTAGGCACCTGAAGCCGAAGAAAGACGTGGCAAGCTGCGAAAAGCCACGGGTAGGAGCAAGCATCCTTTGATCCGTGGATATCTGAATGGGGCAACCCGGCCGAGCAACCCTCGGTCATCCCGTAAGGGAAGGAACCCGGCGAAGTGAAACATCTCAGTAGCCGGAGGAAAAGAAATCGAGAGAGATACCCTGAGTAGTGGTGAGCGAAAGGGGAGCAGCCTAAACCCGGTAAGTGTAAGACTGCAATCGTTGCTTATGGGGGGTTGTGGGAATATGTACTCGTGACTTGCAGGTTGCGACAGCAGTTACAAAAGAAATCGTTAGACGAACCGTGTTGGGAAAGCGGACCGCAGAGGGTGAAAGTCCCGTAGTCGAAAGCGAAATCTCTGTTGACATATCTCCCGAGTAGGCCGGAGCACGAGGAATTCCGGTTGAATCCGGGCGGACCATCGTCCAAGGCTAAACACTTCAGGTGACCGATAGCGAATAGTACCGAGAGGGAAAGGTGAAAAGCACCCCTGGCGGGGAGTGAAACAGACCTGAACCCGTATGCCTACAAGCAATCGGAGCTGGAAATGCCGCGAGGCATGGAAAGTGACGGTGTGCCTATTGAAAAATGAGCCTGCGAGATACTGCGTGTAGCAAGGTTAAGGGCTATAAGGTCCGCAGCCGAAGGGAAACCGAGTCTTAACAGGGCGCAAGTTTCACGTAGTAGACCCGAAGCCCGACGATCTAGCCATGGCCAGGTTGAAGTGAGGGTGAAACCTCATGGAGGACCGAACCAGTATCTGTTGAAAAAGATTTGGATGAGCTGTGGTTAGGAGTGAAAAGCTAATCGAGTTGGGTAATAGCTGGTTCTCCCCGAAATGCATTGAGGTGCAGCCTCAGGTATTTCGTCTCGGGGGTAGAGCACTGGATGGATGCGGGGGACTGGGGTCCTACCAAATTCAACTAAACTCCGAATACCGAGACGTGAAGCCTGGGAGTGAGACTACGGGTGATAAGGTCCGTGGTCGAAAGGGAAACAGCCCAGACCGTCGGCTAAGGTCCCAAAGACATGCTAAGTGTGGCAAGGATGTGGAGATGCCCAAACAGCCAGGAGGTTGGCTTAGAAGCAGCCATCCTTTAAAGAGTGCGTAATAGCTCACTGGTCGAGGATCTCTGCGCCGAAAATGTAGGGGGCTAAGCATGACACCGAAGCCACGGGATGTATGTAAATACATCGGTAGGGGAGCGTTGCCATTGGAGTGAAGCCGTATTGTAAAGTGCGGTGGACCGATGGGAAGTGAGAATGCAGGCATGAGTAACGACAAACAAGTGAGAATCTTGTTCACCGGAAGACCAAGGTTTCCTGGGGAAGGTTGATCCGCCCAGGGTTAGGCGGGACCTAAGGCGAGGCTGAGAAGCGTAGTCGATGGACAGCAGGTAGACATTCCTGCCCCGTTCTTGGACGTTATTACCGAAGTGGTGACGCAGGAGGCTAGGTGTAGCCGGCGGATGGAAGAGCCGGTCCAAGGGAGTAGGCAGGGTAGGCAGGAAAATCCACCTACCTGATAATGCTGAGACCTGAAGGGGAGTGCTTACGAGCGCGAAGACATTGACGCCACGCTGCCGAGAAAAGCCACTAGGGAGGAAGAGAACGCCCGTACCCGAAACCGACACAGGTGGTCTGGCTGAGAAGGCTAAGGTGAGTGGAATAACCATCGTTAAGGAACTCTGCAAGTTGACTCCGTAACTTCGGGAGAAGGAGTGCCACCCTGGTGAAGCTAATGCTGGTGGAGCTGAGGGTGGTCGCAGAAACCAGGCCCAAGCGACTGTTTACTAAAAACACAGGACTCTGCAGAAGGCGCAAGCCGACGTATAGGGTCTGACGCCTGCCCGGTGCTGGAAGGTTAAGGGGAGAGGTTAGTCTTCGGGCGAAGCTTTGAACCGAAGCCCCAGTAAACGGCGGCCGTAACTATAACGGTCCTAAGGTAGCGAAATTCCTTGTCGGGTAAGTTCCGACCTGCACGAATGGCGTAACGATTTGGGCGCTGTCTCGACGATGGATCCAGTGAAATTGTGGTACCGGTAAAGACACCGGTTACCCGTGGTGGGACGGAAAGACCCCGTGGAGCTTTACTGTAGCCTGGCATTGGGACTCGGCACATCATGTACAGGATAGGTGGGAGCCTGAGAAGCGAGTACGTCAGTATTCGTGGAGGCGTTGTTGGGATACCACCCTTGTTGTGTTAAGTTTCTAACCGCTGCTTCTGAATCGGAGAGCGGGACATTGTCAGGTGGGCAGTTTGACTGGGGCGGTCGCCTCCTAAAGAGTAACGGAGGCGCGCAAAGGTCATCTCAGGGCGAATGGAAAACGCCCGAAGAGCGTAAGGGTATAAGATGGCTTGACTG
This sequence comes from Dethiosulfovibrio peptidovorans DSM 11002, assembly GCF_000172975.1. Classification (NCBI taxonomy): domain Bacteria; kingdom Thermotogati; phylum Synergistota; class Synergistia; order Synergistales; family Dethiosulfovibrionaceae; genus Dethiosulfovibrio; species Dethiosulfovibrio peptidovorans. The sequence goes on along the minus strand of NZ_ABTR02000001.1, from coordinate 456,130 downwards.
TGAGACAGACATGTCGAACAGAGACGAAAGTCGGTCCTAGTGATCCGGCGGTACCGAATGGAAGGGCCGTCGCTCATCGGATAAAAGCTACCCCGGGGATAACAGGCTGATCTCCCCCGAGAGTTCCCATCGACGGGGAGGTTTGGCACCTCGATGTCGGCTCGTCGCATCCTGGGGCTGAAGCAGGTCCCAAGGGTTGGTCTGTTCGCCCATTAAAGCGGTACGTGAGCTGGGTTTAGAACGTCGTGAGACAGTTCGGTCCCTATCCACCATGGGCGTAAGGTATTTGAGGAGAGCTGCTCCTAGTACGAGAGGACCGGAGTGGACGCACCGCTGGTGTACCAGTTGTGTCGCCAGATGCATAAGCTGGGTAGCTATGTGCGGAACGGATAACCGCTGAAGGCATCTAAGCGGGAAGCCGCCTCCAAGATGAGATACCTCACTGCGTAAGCAGGTAAGGCGTCCCGTAGACGACGGGGCAGATAGGCCGGAGGTGGAAGCGTGGCAACGCGTGGAGCTGACCGGTACTAATACGCCGAGGCCTTAACCTCTTTTTGTTTTCTTTGTTCCTTGTCAGGGAGCTTATATATAGTTTGGAAAGATTCTTGGTGGCTTTTGCGGAGGGGGTACACCCGGTCCCATGCCGAACCCGGCAGTTAAGCCCTCCAGCGCCGATGGTACTGCGATTCGCTTCGTGGGAGAGTAGGTCGCTGCCAAGAGTCTTTTCTCCTTTCTACGACCAGCCCCGACCATCCTTCGATGGTCGGGGCTGGTCGCGTTATCACGCTTCCTAGATGGGCTTTCTTCCGTTAAAATAAAGCGGATAAGGAGGTGGATACAGATGGCCAAGATAGGCATAATATCGGATACCCACGGTGATCTTCACTCCTGGCAGAAAGCCTCCTCTCTTTGGGGCAATGTGGAGTTGGTGTTGCATTGCGGCGATATCCTCACCCATCCCGAGACTTTGGCCAGTCGCCATCTCGCGGAGGAAATGAGCCTTTCTCAGGTTCCCGTCATGATCTCTCGCGGAAACTGCGACAGGGATTGCGATCAGAATCTTCTGGCGTGGCCGATTTCGTCTCCTTATGTCTCCCTGTTTTGGAAGGATCGATTTATCCTTATGGGACACGGACATCGATTTTCCGAGCTGAGAGATCTCTCCAGGAGGTGTCGACCTTCGATGGTGGTGACGGGACATACTCACGTTGCCTCTTTGGTCAGGGAGGATGGCATAGTATACCTGAATCCCGGATCGGCTAGCGCTCCGAGAGGAAGGGATCCGGCAAGCTTTGCGATAGTGAGCGAGGACGATATAGAGATCGTCACTCTGGAGGGTTTACAGCTATACAGGGAAAGATGGTAATATGGATCTACATAGGTTGTCAGAGGAGGTCCTGTTAAATGAGCCCAACTCAGGAGAAGCAAAAAATCAACGAAGCGGATATGTACGCAGAGGGTATCAATAAAGGAGAGGAAAAGATAATCCTGGTTTTTGGATTGAACGAAGAGAACTTCGGTCTGGACGTCCAGGATATCAGGGAGATCGTCAGGGTTCCTCCCACCATAACCAGGGTTCCCAACGCCCCATCTCATATCAAGGGAGTTATCAACCTAAGAGGAACCATCGTGCCGGTCTTGGATGTCTCTATGCGCATCGGAGAAGGATCCAACGAGGAGACCTCCGAATCCAGGATAATAGTGGTCGAATACTCGGACGTTTTGTTCGGCATATTGGTGGACGACGTCAAAGAGGTGAACACGATTTATGAGTCTCAGATCGAGCAGGTTTCCGATCTCGATTCCGCTGTGGATCAGGAGTTCATGAGGGGAGTCGCAAAGATGGAGGACGGTCGTCTGATAGTTCTCCTGGATCTTCCCGCTCTTTTCCAGATTGAGGGACTTGTAGAGGACGAAGGTAGGGAATAGCTTTTATGATCCTCGTCGACCTTCATACCCATAGCAGCTGTTCGGATGGGACGGTCCCTCCTGATAAGCTGGCTAAACTGGCACATAGATCCGGCATTTCGGTTGTAAGTCTTACGGATCACGATACAGTCGATGGGGTCCCCGTTTTTACCAGGGAATGTCGTAGGCTGGGGGTAAAATCGCTCTCCGGGGTGGAGCTGTCTGCTGATTATCCGACTACCATGCACATATTGGGATATGGTTTCGACCTAGCTTTTCCCGAGTTGGTGGAGGTATTGCAGGACCTGAGGGATCACAGGGAGAGGCGCAATCTGGAGATCATCGGCAGGCTTCGCGATGTCGGAGTGGAGCTTACGTTGGACGATGTCCTTTCCGAGACTCACGGTAACGTTGTAACGAGGCCTCATGTGGCTAAGGCAATGATAAAAAAGGGCTATGCGTCTTCCATCTCCGAGTGTTTTCAACGATATCTCAAAAGGGGGATGCCCGGTTACGTTTCCAGAAAGAGGCTTTCTCCCGATATGTGCATTTCCTTGATAAAAAGGGCTGGCGGAGTGGCTTGCCTGGCCCATCCAATACAGACCTCCCAGGATCCGGTAGAGCTGAGGTCTATATTGAAGGAACTGAAGGCAATGGGGCTGTGGGGGCTCGAGTGCATATCCAGACATCATAATTCGGAGCAGATATTCAACTACATGAGGTTGGCCTCCGAGCTTGAATTGTACTGCACCGCCGGTTCCGATTTCCACGGTTCCAATCGAGTAGGCGTATCCATGGGCGTTCCAGTGGCCGAAGATTTTCTTCCTTGGGCACGTCTCGGAATCTCGCTTTAAATCAGTTCTCGGCTGTATAAAAAGGGGAGGGCCGTCGCCTTCCCCTTTCTCTATGCTATCATAGGGGACCGAGAGATAATGTCCTAGAGGGAGGATCACAGATGAAAATCGTCGATTTTAGAAGCGATACGGTAACCTGTCCCGGCGATGAGATGCGAAAAGTCATCTTCGAGGCGTCGGTCGGAGATGCCGGGTACGACGACGATCCGTCGGTCAACGAATTGGAGTCTTTGGCCGCGGAACTCGTAGGACAGGAGGCAGCTTTATTCGTGTCCTCCGGGATAATGGGCAATATTGTGTCCACCTTAACCCATTGTAGGAGGGGAGAGGCTATCCTAGTAGGAGACAAGGCCCATATTTACAGGTACGAAGGCGGCGGTTTTTCCGCTATAACCGGGGTATTGCCCTACGTGTTGGACGACGAAGCCGGGGTTCCCTCTCCGGAGAGCGTCAAAGACGCTTGTCCGATCAGAAACGTCCATTTTGCCCAGCCGTCCCTTCTGTGTCTGGAGAACACCCATAACGACAGAGGCGGTCTTGCGGTTTCACCGGTAGAGTTTCAGAAGACCGTCGAGATGGGCCATGATATGGGACTCGCAGTCCATCTCGATGGAGCGAGAATTTTCAACGCAGCAGCGGCATGGGACGTGGACGTGAAGGAGTATACTGCTTCGGTGGATTCGGTCCAGTTCTGTCTTTCCAAGGGGTTGGGAGCCCCTATGGGTGCTCTGCTTTGCGGGTCGGAGGAGTTTATCTCGAGGGCCAAGTTCGCCAGAAAGATGGTGGGCGGAGAGCTTCGACAGGCAGGTTTCATGGCCGCTGCCGGGATCTATGCGTTAAAGAAAAACGTCGATCGTCTCGTAAAGGACCATGAGAATGCCTCGATAGCGGAGGGGCTTCTCTCTTCCGCCGGTCTTACAGTGGAGTCCGTGCCGGAGGGAACCAGAGCGACCAACATGATATATTTCCATCTCCCCGAATCCGGCCCGGATAGCGAAGAACTTTCCCGAAGATGTCTCGATAAAGGCGTCCTCCTCAACGCTATGGAGCCCAGACGCATAAGGCTGGTTACCCATCTCGACATGGACGAGAAGGATCTTCGCCGTGGCTTAGAGGTGATTCTGGAGGAGGTTAGTAACTCTTGAGCCTGAAGAGGGAAGATGTAGAGATAATCGCTTTTTCCGTCGTGGAGAGGTCCATCGAAGGCGGAGCCGCCATGGCGGACGTTGTCTACGGCGATTCGGTCTCCCGTTCCGTCTCTCTCAGGGATGGAAAGGTGGAGAACATCAGAAGTTCCCAGTCCGGAGGTATAGGCCTCAGGGTGGTGGATTCGAGAGGTGCACAGGGGCTTGCCAGCGTGAACTCCCTTGATCCCGACGGTATATCCCAGATGATCTCGTGGGCTCTATCCAACTGCTCCCTGGGAGAGCCCAACGATTCGGTGGATATGTCCAGGAAACAGCCTGATCCTGACGAGTCCGATCTGGATCTATGGGATGAGGAAATTCCCTCTCTTGCCAGGGATGATCGTCTTCAGAGGTGTCTGGAGATGCATAACAGGGCTTCCGACATCGATGGTAGGATTCTGTCGGTCCGTAGTTCGTCGTGGAGCGATGGATACGGCGAATCATTCTACGCCAACTCCTTCGGTGTCTCTAGGTGGCATAGGGGAACCATCGTGTCCGCCGGTATGTCCCTCGTTACGGAGGACGGAGATTCAATGGAGATGGGGGGATTCGGAGACGAGAAGAGGCACCTTGAGGATCTGGATCATCTTTATATAGCCGATCGTGCCGTCTCTGAATCGGTTCGCACCCTAGGGGGAAAACCTCTTCCGACTGGGGTGTACGATCTCGTTCTGTCTCCCGATGCAGCCTCTTCCATCCTGTATGCCATTTCGGATATGTTTTTTGCCTCTTCGGTACAGAAGAATCGATCTCTTTTGAGAGATAGACTCGGGTCCAAGGTGGGAGCCTCCTGTCTTAATCTGGTGGACGACGGAAGGCTCGTCAGAGGCATAGGATCGTCCGCAGCGGATGGAGAGGGTGTCCCCTGCGAAAAAACCTCGCTCTTGAGGGAGGGACGGTTGGAGTCCTTTCTCTACAGCTTGGAATATGCCAAGAAGGCAGGAGTTTCCTCTACAGGGAATGGTTTCCGAGGGGTGGCTACAGTTCCGGACGTGGATTTATCGAACATGTATCTGGAGCCGGACTTTTCCTCCCCCTCCTCCTTGATTCCCCTGGTCTCGAAAGGGCTTTACGTTTCCGAGTTCATGGGCCTCCATACCGTCAACTCCGTGACGGGGGAGTTCTCTCTCGGGGCGAAGGGCTCGGCCATAGAGTCGGGGGGGCTGCAGGGCCCCGTCTCTGGGGTAACTGTAGCGGGCAATCTTATCGATCTCTTGATGAAGGTTTCCTCGGTAGGGAAGGATCTCACCTTTTTCGGAGACGTAGGTTCTCCTTCTCTGGTGGTAAGAGATGTCACGTTGGCCGGGTCCTAAAATACTGATCACGGTCCTGTGTGTCTTTCTTTTGCCTGGAAACGCCTGGGCTGGGTGGCTTCTCTCTGAAAACGGTAATGCCGTAGGGGATATCCCCGTCAGAGAGCAGGAGGCCGACGTGTTCGTGTCCATAGGAGAGATGGCTCGCCAATTGGGATGCTATCCTAAGACCCTCAACGACGGCCTGCTCGTCAGAAAGGGCTCGGCCAGCATCCAGGTGGTTCCGAACGCCGCCGCCGTATGGCTCGGATACGAGATAATACCGCTTCGTCGAAAGGCTTTTCTGGCTGATCAGAGATGGTGGATGGATTCGGAGTCGGCTTTGTTGGTTATGGAAAAGCTCCTTGTAAAATCCGGCGAGAAGGTACGGCTTAAATGGAACGGCGTTGGAGACGGCAGCCCTGCTCCGTCCGAGGAAGAGCCTCGCCCTGTGGCGGTAAAACCAGTTGCACCGAAGCCTCGTCCGTCCGATAAAGTTGTTGACACCGCGGAGAACGTCTCCGTCAGATGGGGAAATCACACGGATCGGATCAGGATGGTCTTGGAATACTCTGGAAAACTCAGCTACAGAGACGTTCCCGGAGGGGTTGAGATAGAGACCGACGGCAGGGTAGCGACTGTTTCTCCCGATCCCTCTATATCGATTAAAACCGTCAGTTCCGAAGGGCGATGGCGTCTGTCTGCCGTGGCCTCCGGATGGGTCAGTAAGTCCTTCGAGTTGGATTCTCCCAGGCGTCTGGTGATCGATTTCATGCGCCCCTCCTCCTCGGTGGCACCGGAAAAACCGGTGCTGGCCAGTCCGAAACCGGCTCCGATTCCCCACAAAAAGCCGGCCCGTAAGGGGAAACCCTTGGTGGTCATAGATGCGGGGCACGGAGGGAAGGATCCAGGCGCAGTCGCAAACGGATACAGAGAAAAGATCATTGCCCTTCAGATAGCCAAGAGGCTGGCCTCTCACGTCAGGGCATTGGGAATGGATGCCAGGCTGACAAGGGATGACGATAGGTACCTGAAGCTCAATACCAGGACCACCCTTGCAAACCGGTGGGATGCCGATGCCTTCGTAAGCGTACACCTGAACGCTCTGCCCAAGGGGCGCCATGCCAAGGGGGTAGAGATATATATCATGGCTCTCCCCACCGACAAAGACGCAATGGCCCTGGCAAAGATAGAAAACGCCGAGATCGTCAACGGATCAAACGGTAACGGAGGAGACAAGACCGATATTTTGCTGAGCATTCTTGGCGATATGCAACAGAACAACAAGATTCAGGAGAGCACCAGCTTTGCCGAGGCCCTTTTCTCCTCGGGTAAAAGCGGAGGGTTGCCTATGAGACGGGTCGCTCAGGCTCCTTTTTACGTTCTCAGAGGTGCGGCTATGCCTGCCGTGTTGCTCGAAACTGGATTTATATCGGAAAAATCGGAAGCCAGGCTTCTGGCCAATCCCTCCTATCAGGAAAAGTTGGCCAAGGCTATGGCCAAGGGAATAGCGGCATATCTGAAATGAAAGGGGTCTGTTTTATGAGAGACGACGATAGAGTTCGCCGCTCTAGCCGAAGGAGTCGAGTGGACAGGGACCGTGAAAGCTCCGGTGAAATAGTAAAATGGGTAGTCCGTCTTATAGCCTGGGGGGCCGTCGCTTCCATCTTCTTCTGTCTGGGCTATCTTTCCTCGGGGTGGCTCTTGAACTATCTTGACGGCCGAGGAATGGGAGGACAGCCCGATGTGGTGGCTTCCAGGGAGCAGGCGGAGCAGCTGCTGGATTCCTCCTCCGGAGATGGCGTACAGACCTTGGTCGATATGGGACGTCACGTGGCCTTTCCCATATATGTGCCGGACGGCAAGGGCGGCTTGGCCAAAAGAGAGGTCAAGATAGTTTCCGGACTCATGGAGGACGACCTGTCTAAGGTCGTAAACGCCCTTCTGGATGGGCTGGTCGATAAAAAGGTGTTGGCCTCGGACGTGGAGTTGCTTCACGTCTTCAGGGATGGAGAGACGCTCTTCATGGATTTTAATGATCCATTTGAGATAACTCTTTCTAAGATGTCAGCCTCTGAGGGAAACCTGCTCATGACCGGCATAGTCCGTTCGGTGGTAGAGAACTTCATGCCTGTTACGAGAGTTCAGTTCATGGTTGAAGGTAAAATAGAGAAATCCGCCGGAGAGGTCCCACTGTCTATGCCGTGGGAGCTCAGACGGAAGGGTTGATTTCGTAAGGCGATCGAGAGGCTTTGATAATGGCGAAAAACTGCGTTTGGGAGAGCAGGGCGGACGGAAGATCCGGCTACGATATGAGGAAGGTCTCCTTCCAGAGAGGCTTCTCCTGTTATGCCGAGGGATCCTGCCTTGTCTCCTTCGGAAAGACAAAGGTGCTGTGTACCGCTTCGGTAGAGGAAAAGGTTCCCCCTTTTTTGAGGGGGTCCGATAGGGGATGGGTCACGGCGGAATATTCTCTGCTGCCCAGATCGACCTCCACTCGGGTGCCGAGGGATATCTCCAGGGGGAAGTTGAACGGCAGAAGCAGCGAGATCCAGAGATTAGTTGGACGGTCCTTAAGGGCAGCAGTCGATATGGAGTCGCTGGGAGAGAGAACTATATGGATAGATTGCGACGTCCTCCAGGCCGACGGAGGCACTAGATCCGCTGCCGTTACCGGAGGTTTCGTGGCCTTGGTTGACGCTCTGCGTCATCTGTGGAGAATCGGCAAGTTAAAGTCGATTCCTCTCCGATCCTACGTAGCTGCCGTAAGCGTAGGAAAAATTTCCGGAAAACTCCTGACCGATCTGTGTTACGACGAGGACAGCCGTGCAGAGGTCGACATGAACGTTGTTATGGACGGTCTAGGACGTCTTATAGAGATACAGGGTACCGGTGAGAAGGATACCTTTTCTCGGGATGAGATGAACGGCATGCTGGACCTGGCGTTTAGATCGGTTGAAGAGTTGATAGTCCTTCAGGAGAGGGCTCTGGAGATGGACGGAGAGGAGATGGAAGCGATTGCGTCTTCGTAAGATGGTAATAGCCAGCGGAAACAGGCATAAGTTCGAGGAGTTTCGGGATCTTCTGGCACCTCTCGAAGTCGAGCTAATTTTCGGAAGGGACATCTCGTCGCTTGACGTCGAGGAAACCGGCACTTCCTTTCTTGAGAACGCCTCGTTGAAGGCCAGATCATGGGCTGAGGAAACCGGATTCCCCGCTCTTGCCGACGATAGTGGCATAGAGGTGAACGCCCTTGACGGGAGACCGGGCATATATTCCGCCAGGGTAGCCTCGGACGACGAAGGCTGTCGTAACTGGCTCTTGAAGTCCCTTCAGGGCAAATCTGACAGAGGTGCCAGATATACCGCTGCTCTAGTCTTGGCCTTCCCCGACGGCAAACTATGGTCGGTAGAGGGGCACTGTTACGGCATCGTCGCCCAGGAGCCCCGGGGTTTCAACGGTTTCGGCTACGACCCCATATTCGTTCCGGAAGGCTACGATATGACCTTCGGCGAGCTGGACCCATCGATAAAGGCTCGCATATCTCATAGAGCAAAAGCGAGTGCGAGTTTTTTAAAGTGGCTTGCTTCGGCCGAAAATATGGTACAATAACCCGGCTATGACCTGGGATTTTCAACCTATCGGGAGGTGCAGAGGATGAAAACCACATTGGCTATCGTCCACATATTACTCTGCCTTGTGCTTATGGCGGTCGTTTTGATGCAGCACAGAAAACAGGGCGGATTCGGCGGGATCTTCGGAGGCGGCAGTCAGGCCGACATGGGGTCCAACCAGTGGCAACGTTTCACCGGATTGACTAAAATCACCGTGGTCGTCACTACTCTCTTCATGGTGACCTCGGTCGCATTGGTTGTACTCTAGGTCCCCGGGATATGGGCGATCGGGGCATATCCCGGCTCCGGGACGTAGCCGATCTTTCCGTAAACAGGAATAGATTGGCCAGCGCGACCCACGAGGAGATACTAAAGGGAGAGACCACTGACATCTACTTCGTCAAAACCAGAGATGTCCTTGCGGCCGGAGGAATGTTGAACACCCCGGTTGTCGCGGAGATCTTTACCAGAAAACCCGGTATCTTTGCCGGGCTTTCGGAGATGTTGCGGCTTCTGGATGGGCAGCGTCTGGAGATCTACGCTCTGGAAGAGGGGGATGCCTTCGATTCTAGGGAGGTTCTCGTTAGAGTTCACGGTTCCTATGGTTCTTTCGGGATGTTGGAGACGGTCTACCTCGGAATGTTGGCCAGCTCCACCGCCTGGGCTACCGCAGCCAGGGAATGCGTCGATGCCGCCGAGGGGAAACCGGTGCTCTGTTTTGGAGCCAGGCATGTCCACCCGGCAGTTGCTCCTGTGATGGAGAAGGTCGCGGTCACTGTAGGGGGCTGTAAGGCAGCCAGCTGCATACTGGGAGCTAAACTGGCCGGTATGGAGCCCTCCGGAACCGTGCCCCACGCCGCCATACTCATAGCGGGAGATACCGTTAAGTTGGCTAAACTGTACGATGGAACCCTTTCTTCCGAGGAGCCTAGGCTTGTGTTGGTCGATACATTCAAGGACGAGACAGAGGAAGCCCTAAGGGTCGCTAAGGCCCTGGAAGGACGGCTTTCCGGGGTTCGTCTGGACACCCCGGGAGAGAGAGGCGGAGTCACCCCTGAGCTAGTAAAAGAGCTCAGATGGAGGCTGGACAAGGCGGGATTTCCCGAGGTCTCCATCGTTGCCTCCGGTGGACTCAATCCGGACAGAATAAGGGTTCTCTCCCAGGCGGGGGTGGACTCTTTTGGGGTGGGGAGCTATATCTCCAATCCCTCTCCTATGGACATGACAATGGACATCAAAGAGGTAGACGGGGTCCCTATCGCCAAGAGAGGTCGACTTCCTGGTATAATAGATAACCCAAGACTCAAGAGAGTTCTATAAGCTTCAGAACTCAAAGGGTCAATTTTATAGATTAAGTTTTCCCTCCGAAAGAGCGCCTTCGAGGCCGGGTAACGATAGGGCCGCCACAGCCCCCCTGAGATAGACCATCGACCCGTTATCGACGTGGTTCCCCAGAACCCTGAGCGATTCTCTCGGAAGAGGAATGACGGAACATAAAATTCGATAAGATAAACAGGATATCTACAACTATAAGGAGAGTGTTGGTAATGAGCGACCACCGCACCTTCATGGCAAAAAAGGGCGCCTTCCAGCGTGGCTGGTACGTCGTAGACGCCACCGATAAACCTCTCGGACGTCTTGCCGCCCAAATAGCCATGGTTCTCATGGGCAAGCACAAGCCCACCTATACGCCTCACGTCGACACCGGCGATTTCGTGATAGTCGTAAACGCCGAAAAGGTAAAACTTACAGGACGTAAGGTCGATAAAAAAGTCTATCGCCATTCCGGTTATCCCGGCGGTCTCAAGGAGACCACCTACGGCGAGATTCTTGCGAAGCATCCGGAGCGCCTGATCGAGAAAGTGGTCAAGGGCATGGTCCCGAGGAACAAGCTTCAGTTGAGCCGCAAGCTCAAGGTGTACGCCGGACCCAATCATCCCCACGCGGCTCAGAAGCCCGCGGAGATGGAAATTTAGTTTGTGATATGGAGGGAGATTGAATATGCAGACTTCATTCACCTGGGGGACCGGTAGGCGTAAGAACGCTATCGCTAGGGTTCGTATCGCTTCCGGCGAGGGAACCGTCAGGATAAACGACAGAGAGGTGGAAGAGTACTTCCCCAGACTCTGTTGGATGGCTCAGGCCCTCGAACCCCTCAAGACGGCGGGTATCGAGGGAAAAGTGGACGTTTTCGTCAACGCTCACGGCGGCGGTTTGACCGGTCAGGCCGGAGCTGTGAGGCTCGGCATCGCGAGAGCCCTCATAAAGATGAACCCCGAGCTCAGGCCAATACTCAAGAAGGCCGGGATGCTCTGCAGGGATTCCCGTATGGTCGAGCGTAAAAAGTACGGCCAGAAGGGCGCCCGCGCGAAGTACCAGTTCTCCAAGCGTTAAATTACAAGATATATTTCTGTGGAGCCGATTTTCATCGGCTCCTTTTTTTGTCTTGAGCTTCCTTTCGGTGTAGTGATAAACTTGATCGGTATAGGTTCATACGATTATGGAAGGGGAGAGGGCATGAAATACGATAGACGCAAAGGCTCTTTCCTGTTTCGTCTCCTCCTGATCGCTACTTTCTTATCTCTTGTCGCAGTGGTGCTTTATTTCGGCAGGTCTTACATCGAATACAGCAGTTACAGACGGGAGCGATTCGGCTTCGTATGCGATGTTCAGGAAAAAAATCTGATAGAACAGGCTAGGCTCGTCAGCACCGGCCTGTTTCTAAAAGATCAGGTGGTAGACGGCTCCATAAGGATGGCTCTTCGTAAGTACGGTGAGCACTACGTCTCCTCCGGTATGGACCCGGAAAGATTGGATCTCCAGGAGATAAGAGAGGCCGTTTCCTACGTTTTGGGACGCTCCGTGTCCTCCGTAAGTCTGGGGCTTATAGATAGAGATGGAGTCATGATCAAGGGGGTCGGAGGAGCTACCGTAGGTTTGGATTTCAAGAACTGGCCGCCCTTCTATAAACAGATCATGGCCATGTTCGAGATGAAGGAACCTAGGGTCGATCCATGGAGCCGTAAGTTGAGCTCTCCCGAGCAGGTCTTCAAATATGGATACTACCCTACTTCCGACGGCAGGTATCTTCTGGATTTAGGCGTCGCAGGCGAGAGAAGCTACGAGCTTGGAGACGATACATTTTCGTTCGAGACCGTGTTGAATAGGGCTTCCGAAGAGGATCCCGACCTGAAGTTCGTGGCTTTCATCAATAGATCCTTTCGCTTTCTGGGAGCGGAGAAGCTGGATGTCGAGGTACAACTGGATCAAATGGGGCTGGACTCGGAGTTGATCCGAAATACTATCTCCTCGGTCTTCAGAAGCGAAAGCGATATAGACATAAATACTCCCGACGATCTCCTTCTTAGATTCACCTATGTTGATTTCAATAACAAGGCTTCAGCTTCGGGGAAGAATCTCAACATGGTGCTTCTTATGGTTTCGTCCATGGAGTCCCTTCACAGGGATATAGCTATCAAACTCAGGGAATGCGTTGCGTCGGTCATAGTGGCCTTCTCCATATCAGTTTTGGGGGTCTTCGCTCTTTACAGATATCTCTCCTGTCAGGTGAACGTTATACTGGAGGACCTGGAGATCATCGCTTCGGGAGACCTCGATCATAGGATAGAGACCGGTGCCATGGTGGAGCTTAGACGTCTGGAGAAAAGCGTCAATAAAATGGTCCGACGTCTCAAGAGGAATATCGACGATCTCAAAGAGGGAGCTCTGAGATTGGGCCGAGAATTGGAGCTTAGAAAAAAAGCGGAAGAAAAACTGAAACGGGCCAATGAAGCTCTCTTCGTCCAGGCCAACGTTGATGAGCTTACAGGGATTTTCAACCGTCGTAGGATAATGGATCTTCTGGCTCGGGAGATAGCGAGATGTTATGAGGACGGCGGAACCTTCGGGATCATCCTTTTCGACCTCGATAAGTTCAAGGAAGTTAACGACGTCATGGGCCATCTTTTCGGCGATAAAGTACTCTCCAGGATCGGGGAGCTGATGAAAGATCGTAGCGGAGTCGGTTTTGAGGGGCGTTATGGAGGAGACGAATTTATCATTCTTTTGCCCGATATGGATATCGAAAAGGCGATAGAGGAGGCCCGGGCTTTCTGGAAAACGATCTCTGAAACCGATTTCGATGGAGTAAGCATCACCGTCAGCATGGGGATCTCCTCCTTTTCTGCCGGTGACACGATAGAGAGCCTATTAAATAGGGTAGAAGGGCTGCTTTACGAAGCTAAAGACAGAAGAGATCGAACATGCAGCGATGTTGACCTTAGAAAAGACCGAGGGTTATCATAGACTAGGTCCGTTTTTAAAGTCTAACGCAATTACGAGGAAGGGGATGACCATGGATCAGGGAGCGGTCCCTTTAGGACCACCGTCGAAACGGATTCACATACATAACAAGAGACGTCCCTGATGTCGGATTGCCGCCTTTGGGGTCGACGTCCTAGACGTCTCGAAGGAGGCGATCGCAATGACCGGAAAGAACCGCTTCGAAGAGGACTTTCCTCTCATAGAGTCGTTCCTGGAGGAACGTGCCTTCCTTAAGGCCAAGGAAGAACTGTCGTCCATGGAGCCGGCCGATATTGCCGAAGGGCTGGAGGTTCTGTCTCCCGCTCGAATGGTATTTTATTTTAGACTTTTATCGAAAGACCAGGCCATAGAGGTCTTTGAGCTCATGGGGTCTGACGAGCAACAGAGGCTGATCGAACACGTCACTGATAAAGAGGTGGCGGAGATCATAGAGGAGATGTCCGACGACGACAGGACGGAACTTCTGGATGAATTGCCAGCGAAGACTGTCAAAAAACTCCTGCTTCAGCTCTCACCGGAGGAGAGGAAGCTGGCCAACAAGCTCCTCAACTATCCGGACTATTCGGCTGGCAGGATAATGACGCCGGAATTCATAGATCTAAAGGGCAATATGACCGCCGAGGAGGCGGTCTCGAGGATCCGCTCCATAGCCAGAAAAAAGGAGACCATCTACACCTGTTTCGTTATAGACGAGGCCAGACATCTCCAGGGAGTCGTCGAGCTGGAGGATCTCATCATGGCAGAGCCTCACACCAAGGTGGAGGCCATAATGGACGACGATCCGGTCTTCACCCTGACGACCTCTGATCAGGAGGAAGTTGCCAGGATTATGTCCCGGTACGATCTTCACACTATACCGGTTACGGACAAGGAGGACCGTCTGGTTGGTATAGTCACCTTCGACGACGTCCTGGATATCCTGGAGGAGGAGGCCACGGAGGATTTCGAGAGGATGGCAGGTATTCAGCCGGTGGAGGACAGCTATCTGGACGTCAACCTCTTCACCATGGTTAGAAAGCGTTTTTTCTGGCTGGTTATATGCATAATGACCGAGGCCTTCACATCCTCGGTTTTGAAGCATTATTCTTTCACTATCCAGAGCGTGGTTTCTCTGACCTTTTTCATTCCCCTGCTTATAGGAACGGGAGGAAATGCCGGCACGCAGGCGTCTACCTTGATGATCAGAGGAATGACCGTTGGAGATATAGAGTGGAAGGATATAGGGCGTATCTTGTTTAGAGAGACGCTGTCGGGACTCCTTCTAGGTGGGGCTTTGGCGGTCTTGGGATTTGCCAGGGCCTGGATGCTGGGTACCGGGCTTGGGGTCAGTATGACCCTTACGTTCGCCATCGTGGCGGTAGTCTTGATGGGAAATCTTGCCGGGACAGTTCTTCCACTTATAGCAAGGGCTCTTAAACTTGATCCTGCGATAATGTCCGGTCCATTCATAACGACCATAGTGGACGTGTTTGGCCTGGTGGTGTATTTTGAGATAGCTCGGGCGGTTCTTAAAACCTGATCCTGGAGCGAAGGGAGATAGAACGTATGTCCTTAAAACACAGAGTTAGAGTATTAGGACTGGTGGTCGTCGCCCTGACGGCGGTGACGATTCCAGCTTGGGGTCAGGAGATTCTGACGGTGGATCAGGCGTTGCAGCTCGCATATGACAACAATCCCACCATCATGGCTTCCTCCGCCAAAGAGGAGCAGGCCAGACAGAGAATAAACGAGGCGGAGGCCGCCAAACTGCCCCACCTGGGGGCGTCTCTTGCGGCCCAGTTCTCAAAGGATGCTACGACATATCCTGTCCCTGTTTATGACAAGAACGACAACTACTTGGGAAGCGGAGAGGCCATGGCAGGTTATCGGAACGCCTATCAGGCTGCCCTTACATTGAACTGGCTTCTCTATAGCAGCGGTTCCGTGTCCAACACGGTACGCTCCAGGGAGCTGGCCTTTTCCGGCGTAGAGGCCCAGTCGGTTAGAACCGGCCAGACTGTGGAGAACGGCGTCAAAAAAGCATATTACGATCTT
This sequence comes from Dethiosulfovibrio peptidovorans DSM 11002, assembly GCF_000172975.1. NCBI lineage: Bacteria > Thermotogati > Synergistota > Synergistia > Synergistales > Dethiosulfovibrionaceae > Dethiosulfovibrio > Dethiosulfovibrio peptidovorans. Next base: position 440,918 of record NZ_ABTR02000001.1, on the reverse strand, counting down.
CAAAGATACAGAGCCAAGCTGACCGTCGCTCAGGAGTCTCTGGAATTGGCCAGGGAACATCTATCACAGGTCGAGTCTTTCTATAAATACGGTGTGGTCGCCAAGGATCAGGTGCTCAGGGTTCAGGTGGACGTTTCGGACGGAAAACTCAACGTCATAAAGGCGGAGAACGCCGTGGATGTTGGGTGGAGGGCTTTGGAGAGGGCGGTTGGAACTTCTCTGAGGGATGTTTTCCTCCTTTCCGAGCCCGAGACGTCTGTTTCGGATCGTTCCGTTCCGGAGGATCCCGTCGCATCCGCCATGGTCCATAGGCCCGAATTGGCCTCGTTGGAGTATTCGCGCAGATCTGCCCTTTCCCTGGCGAGGGCCGCGGCGGGCTCCAGAGGCCCTCAGGTGGCCCTTCAAGGCCAGCTTCAGAACGTGGACGATAGTTTCTTCCCCGGTGGAAACGACGATTGGAAGGTAACCCTTTCCGCTACATGGGAGTTTTACGATGGAGGGGCCAGCGTCGCTCAGGAGCGCCAGGCTAAGGCCTCGGCACAGGAGCTTCTCTATTCCATAGAGGATCTCAAGAAGCAGATAGTCCTGGAGATATCATCGGGCAAGCTCAACCTCGAGTCGGCCCTTCAGAGGATAGAGGTCGCCCAGGATCAGGTGGCCAGTGCGGAAGAGGATTACAGAATGGCCCTCAAACGTTACACCGCCAACGTAGGGACCAATATAGACGTGCTTGACGCCAGGGTGGCTCTGTCGAACGCCAGGACTCAGCTGGTGGATGCGGTCTACGATACATACACTGCGAAATCCGACCTGGAGTACGCCACGGGGGCTTCGGAGAAGTTTGTCCTGAAAACCGAAGAAGCTCAAAAAGACGAGATCGAGGAAGAAGAGGAGAGTTGACATAATCTCATTTCCCTGTATAATACGTTCTTGTCGCAGGCCGGCGTAGCTCAGTTGGTAGAGCAGCTGATTTGTAATCAGCAGGTCACCAGTTCGAGTCTGGTTGCCGGCTCCAGATACCAATTACGTGGTAGTGTGGCCGAGTGGTCAAAGGCAGCAGACTGTAAATCTGCCGGCTTTCGCCTACGGTGGTTCGAATCCACCCGCTACCACCATTTAATTTTTTGATGCCGACTTAGCTCAGTAGGTAGAGCACATCCATGGTAAGGATGGGGTCCCCGGTTCGAGTCCGGGAGTCGGCTCCAGAGGTTCCAGGGGCTTGGATTTTTATCCGAGCCCCTTGTTTTTTCTATCCCCCTTGACATCATGGTCAGTTATATCGTATCTTTTCGCATTAGGGCCGTTCATAACCGGTTGCGGCCGACTGTCGGCCGTATTTTTTGGCCGTTACAGTATAGGATAATCTCGAAGGTATGGTACAATCTCATATGCTGGATGGAAAATAAAGCACGTCCCTCTAGGGGCGCACTTAAGTAAATGGGGAGGTCTTACTACCATGGCAAAAGAGAAATTTGAAAGAACAAAACCGCATCTGAACATAGGGACCATCGGTCACATCGACCACGGGAAGACGACCTTGACGGCGGCTATCTCGAAATCGCTTTCAACCGAGGGCTATTCGGATTTCACCAAATTCGAGGATATCGACAAGGCCCCTGAGGAGAGAGAGCGCGGAATAACGATCAACATCGCTCACATCGAGTATCAGACGGACAAGCGTCATTATGCTCACATCGACTGTCCCGGACACGCCGACTACATCAAGAACATGATCACCGGAGCGGCCCAGATGGACGGAGCCATTTTGGTGGTTTCCGCCGCGGACGGTCCGATGCCTCAGACGAGGGAGCACGTTCTTCTCGCCCGTCAGGTGAACGTTCCGGCCCTTGTGGTCTTCATGAACAAGGTCGACATGGTGGACGACGACGAGCTTCTGGATCTTGTCGAGATGGAGATCAGGGAGCTTCTGGATAAATACGAGTTCCCCGGAGACGAGGTGCCGATAGTCAGGGGTTCCGCCCTGAAGGTTCTCGAGGAGAGCGACGGCGGCAGGGAGAGCGAGTGGAGCAAGGACATTTGGGCGCTCATGCAGGCCTGTGACGACTACTTCCCCGATCCCGTTCGTGAGACCGACAAGCCCTTCCTCATGCCCATCGAGGACGTCTTCACCATCACCGGTCGCGGCACAGTCGTAACCGGAAGGGTGGAGCAGGGAGTCATCCATTCCGGCGACGAGGTTGAGATAGTCGGAATCAAGGACACCCAGAAGACCGTGGCGACCTCCCTTGAGATGTTCCGTAAGATCCTGGACGAGGCTCTTGCAGGAGACAACGTTGGGGTTCTCCTTCGTGGAACCGGCAAGGACGACGTCGAGCGTGGACAGGTACTGTCCAAGCCGGGATCGATCAAGCCTCACACCAAGTTCAAGGCGGAGGTCTACGTTCTGAAGAAGGAAGAGGGCGGACGTCATACGCCTTTCTTCAAGGGCTACAAGCCCCAGTTCTACTTCCGTACCACCGACATAACCGGAGCCATCGAGCTTCCCGAGGGAGTGGAGATGGTGATGCCCGGAGACAACGCCACCTTCAAGGTGGAGCTTATCCACCCGATCGCCATGGACACCGGTCTTCGCTTCGCTATTCGTGAGGGCGGCCACACCGTAGGTGCCGGCGTCGTCACCGAGATTCTCGAGTAAAAAATAAAACGTTCGGTCCGCCCCTGCTGGCTTGACGGTGGGGGCCGACCTCTCTTAAGGGAGTGAGAAATATGGCGGATCAGATCGGCCTTCAGTGCACCGAGTGTAAAAGGCGGAACTACATCAGCTCCGTGAACAAGAAGAACATGAGCGGTAAGTTGGAGCTGAGCAAGTACTGTAAGTTCTGCAAAAAACACACCTTGCATAAAGAGACCAAGTAGTGTAAAATACGTTCTTGGCGCAGGTCCGTAGCTCGAATTGGCAGAGCACCGGACTCCAAATCCGGGGGTTGAAGGTTCGAGTCCTTCCGGGCCTGCCATTTTTTTTACTATCAATGACGATTGGAGGCCAGGGTCATGCAGAAAGTCTTCGGTTTTATTCGAGAGGCCAGAGCAGAGCTCAAAAAGGTAACTTGGCCCGGTAAGCAGCAGGTTTGGTATTCCACCCTGGTCGTCATATTTGTGACCCTACTCGTAGCTGTCTACCTCGGGATCGTCGATATGGCATTGACCGGTATTTTTTCGAGGGTTATTGGATAGCCTTCCATATGGTGATCCAGTGGAAGTCTCCAGTATCTAAGAACAGGGAGGTTTAAGGGGGCCGAAGATGTCGGGTCCCTTTTTTTATCATGGCGACCACTAATCAAAAAAAATGGTATATTGTTCAGACCTATGCGGGATACGAAAACAAGGTTAAGGCTAACCTCGAGCAGAGGATCGCCACAATGGGCATGGAGGATAAAATCTTCGATGTCTTGGTCCCCGTAGAGGAGAAAGTGGTCGTCAAGGACGGTAAGTCCAAAAAGGTGACTAAAAAACTTTTCCCTAGCTACGTACTCGTAGAGATGGTCATGGAGGACCAGCCTTGGTATGTCGTGAGGCATACCCCCGGAGTTACCGGTTTCGTAGGTTCGGGTAACCACCCGATTCCCCTCTCCGATAGAGAGGTGGACGATATCATGAGCAAGATCGGTCTCTCCGGTTCCAAGAAGAACAACCGTCCCGTCTTCGAGATGGACCTGAAAAAAGGTGACGTTATCAAGGTCAAGTCGGGGCCCTTCGAGGGAGCGGTAGGACCTATCATCGAGGTTCTACCGGAAAAGGGGAAGGTCAAGTTCAGCGTCTCCGTATTTGGAAGAGACACACTTGTCGAGATCGACTACATCGAGATCGATAAGCTTTAGCCTGTATCGGCTGATATAGACATCAGCTTCAACCATCAACGAGAGGAGTTTTATCGTATGGCTAAGAAAGTCATAGGACAGATCAAGTTGCAGTTGCCCGCGGGCAAGGCGACCCCGGCGCCGCCCGTAGGTCCTGCCCTTGGTCAGCATGGCGTCAACATAATGGAGTTCTGCAAGCAGTTCAACGCAAAGACCAGCGATCAGCCAGGGATGATCATCCCCGCTATCATAACGGTCTACGCCGACCGCAGTTTCTCCTTCGAGCTCAAGACGCCGCCTGCAAGCGTTCTGATCAAGAAGCTTGTAGGAGTGGCAAAGGGGTCCGGCGAGCCTAACAAGAACAAGGTTGGAACCATCACCAAGGCCCAGCTTCAGGAGATCGCCGAGATAAAGAAGCAGGATCTCAACGCGAACGATGTGGATGCTGCTATGTGTATGATCGCAGGGACCGCTCGTTCTATGGGGATTCAGGTAGTAGACTAACCTGTTTTTCCCTGTGGCAGGGATCTAAAGCCTGTCCCGCTACGACCACAAACAAGGAGGATATGTCGATGTCTAAGCAAGGAAAAAGATACGCTGAAATGGCAAAGAAGGTCGATCTCCAGAGGGCTTACAGCCTGGAGGAAGCGATCGAACTTGTAAAGGAAAACGCTAAAGCTAAGTTTGACGAGAGCATCGAGGTTCATCTTCGTCTCGGCGTCGATCCCCGTCATGCCGATCAGCAGGTGCGTAGCACCGTGGCCCTTCCTCGCGGTACCGGCAAGACCAAGCGGGTACTGGTTATAACCACCGGGGATATGGGGGAGGAAGCCAAGCAGGCTGGCGCGGACTTCGTCGGCGGAGAGGACATGGTCCAGAAGATCCAGGGTGGCTGGCTGGATTTCGAGTCCGTAGTCGCCACGCCGGACGCGATGAAGTTTATCGGTCGTCTCGGTAAGATCCTCGGACCCAGAGGGCTTATGCCCAGTGCCAAGGCCGGAACCGTGACCACCGATATCGTAAACGCAGTTAAAGAGATCAAGGCCGGTAAGGTCGAATTCAGAGTGGATAAGTTTGGAATCGTCCATAACGTCGTAGGAAAGGCCAGTTTTTCCAAGGAAGATCTTTTCGCCAATCTCAAGGCCTTTTACAGCGCTATACTGAAGGCCAGGCCGGCTGCGGTTAAGGGAACCTATGTCAAGAGTTTTTCCCTCACCTCCACCATGGGGCTCGGCATAAAGGTGGATCCCTCCGCTGCTCAGAAGGAGATTTCCGACTAAAAATTAGACATCCCACCAATGTGGGAGTATAATCGCTAATCGATGGAACTTAAGACAGTGGGTCCTCGTCAGAGGATAATGGTCGTGTACCACCCACCGAGGTTCGGAGCGTTTTTCATGTCTCTTAGATCATGGAATCTAGGCTTCCGGTCCTCGGTGGATCGGAAGCCTATCTTTTTTTGAGGAGGTGAAAATATGCCCGCATCTATAAAGTTTGAAATGGTATCGGAGCTCAAGAAGAAGCTCGAAGGTGCCGAAGCCGTGTTTGTCTGCGAGTATCGTGGTCTTACCGTCGCTCAGGCGACGGAGTTCAGACGTCTCGTCAGGGAAGCCAGCGGAGAGGTGAAGGTCGCCAAGAATACCTTGGTCAGACTCGCTCTCGGAGAGGTCGGTATGGCTGTTCCGGAGGATATCACAGTCGGCCCCAACGCTTATGTAATCGCCCATGAAAACAGCCCGGCAGTTGCCAAGGCCATGAAGGAGTTTGCCTCCAAGAAGGAAAACAAGGCTATGGTCATCAAGGGAGGTCTTATGGGAAGCGACGTTCTGAGTCTGGATCAGGTCATGGCTCTGGCCGATCTTCCTTCCAGGGATCAGATGCTCGCCCAGCTTGTCGGTACTCTGGCAGGTCCTATCAGAGGACTGGTCACAGTGCTTTCCGGCCCGTCTCGTGGATTGGTTACCTGTCTCTCCCAGCTTGCGGAGAAGAAAGGATCCGACGCAGCTTAAATTCAGTCGCCTAGCGGCTTAATTAAAATAAGGGGAAGCTTCCCCGTTAGAATTCTGAGGAGGAAAAACAAATGACCCGTGAGGATATCATAAAGGCTATTGAGGAAATGTCCGTTCTTGAGCTCTCCGAGCTCGTAAAGGAACTTGAGGATAAGTTCGGCGTATCAGCTGCTGCTCCTGCCATGATGATGGCTGCTCCCGCCGCCGGTGCCGCCGTGGCTGCCGAGGAGGAGAAGACCGAGTTCAACGTCGTCCTTAAAGAGGCCGGTTCCCAGAAGATCAAGGTCATCAAGGTCGTTCGTGAGATCACCGGTCTTGGACTTAAAGAGGCCAAGGAGCTCGTCGACAACCCTGGAAAAGCCATCAAAGAGGGCGTTGCCAAGGACGAGGCCGAGACCGTCAAGAAGCAGCTTGAGGAAGTCGGAGCTACTGTCGAGCTGGCCTAAACAGGACCATCTCTATAACTTAAAAGGATGTCGTCTTTTGACGATGTCCTTTTTTTTATAGTCACTATCTCATTTCTAGTGATTGACCGCACTTTGTTTTCATGATATACCTCTTGATAGAGAGATTCGTTATCTTTTGAACGAAGTCGAAGGAGGCTTTTTTATGCAGGAAATAAGAGCAGCGGTTGACGCTTTCTGGGCCGATCTTAAGAAGGGATGTAACAATATCATCAGTTGCGATCAGCTTCAGGAGCAGATCGAGAAGAAATGTCCTCTCTATATATTGGACATTAGAAAGCCCGAGGATTACGCTGAGGATCATATAGACGGAGCGATAAACATTCCCTGGGTCGAGGTCGGAGACTATCTGGACGATCTGCCTAAGGACGAGAAGATAATCGTGGTATGTTACACCGGTCAGACTGCCGGTCAGACGGTCGCTCTTTTGAAGCTCCTTGGCTTCGACTGTTGTTCTCTCAAGGGCGGTATGAGTTGCGATAAGGCTCATCTGCCTCTTGCCGCTTCCTGTTCCTCCTGAATATAGTTTTCTAAACCCTCTGGTAGATGGGTTTGTCGAAAAGTCCCGGTGTCTTTCCCGGGGCTTTTTTTATGTTCTCCTTCGAGGAGTGAGATTATAATGGTATCGTTTTTTTAAGAGAGGAGATGAGCCGATGGTAGTGGATGCTCACGTTCACGTTTACCCCGAAGTCCTTTTAAAGGATCAGGAAAGGATTTCCGAGAAGGAACCTCACTTTGATCTTCTGACCCATAATAAAGTGCATAAGTGGGGAACCGTGGACGATCTAATCGTCAGTATGGACGAGACCGGAGTGGACCAGAGCTGGATATTCGGATTTGCCTTCAGGGATATGGGTTTATGCCGGTTGTGCAACGATTACATCGTCGAAGCTGTCAAAAGATGGCCTGATCGCCTGAAGGGATTTGCGGTGATCCCTCCCCTGGATTCCGAGGCGGAGGTCGAGATAGAGAGATGTCACGATGCCGGATTGGTCGGAGTCGGTGAGCTTTTCCCCCAGGGACAGATGCTGGATCTGGACGATATCAGACAGACATGGAGACTCGTAGGAGCCTGCCACGAGAGAAATATGGTTATATCGATACATACCGCCGAGCCCGTCGGTCACGACTACGACGGTAAGGGAAACGTCGGGCCCAAAGAGGCCGCCCAGTTTTGCATCAATCATCCGGAGGCCAAGGTCATATTTGCCCATTGGGGCGGGGGGGTGTGGCTCTACGAGTCCATGCCGGAGATGAAGGAGGCGTTGAAAAACGCCAGATACGACACCGCCGCCTGGCCTTGGCTCTACGATGAAAAAGTGCTTTCCGCTGCTTTCGCTGCCGGGGTGGGACATAAAATACTCTATGGTTCCGATTGGCCCATATTATCCTATCGCAGATACGATGCACTGCTCTCAAAGACCGGATTATCCGAGGAAAGGCTAAAGATGGTGCGGTCGGAAAACGCGCTGTCCTTTTTGGATAGAGTCTGTTGACAATATCGGCTTCCCAATATATACTACCTCTTGCGTTGGTTCGCTGAGGCCGTTGGGCGGTTAGCTCAGCGGAAGAGCATCTGCCTTACACGCAGAGGGTCACAGGTTCGAACCCTGTACCGCCCACCATTTTTTCACGACCATGCGGGGTCGTAGCTCAGTTGGTTAGAGTGCCGGCCTGTCACGCCGGAGGTCGCGAGTTCAAGTCTCGTCGGCCCCGCCATTTTAGTGGCGAGATAGCTCAGTTGGTAGAGCAGCGGACTGAAAATCCGCGTGTCCCCAGTTCAATTCTGGGTCTCGCCACCATCTGTATTTGTGCGGAAGTAGCTCAGGGGTAGAGCACAACCTTGCCAAGGTTGGGGTCGCGGGTTCAAATCCCGTCTTCCGCTCCATGAAGGCGGCATAGCCAAGTGGTAAGGCAGAGGACTGCAAATCCTTTATCCCCGGTTCGAATCCGGGTGCCGCCTCCACTTTATTCCTCGGTAGCTCAGCTGGCAGAGCGGGTGGCTGTTAACCACTAGGTCGCAGGTTCGAGTCCTGCCCGGGGAGCCAGAAATCATAGAATGACCCTTGATTCGTCAGGGGTCATTTTTTTGTTCATCGTAGGCGTATAATAGATCTCGGTTTTTAGACATTCTGATTTATCTGGAGGTTTCCCGAGATGGAAAAAGCTAAAGCTCCCGAGATGGTTTTAGGGGTTTTGGGAGGCATGGGGCCAGCTGCTTCCGCCGAGTTCATGAGGTTGTTGACCGATCTTGCTCCCGCTAGATGCGATCAAGAGCACCCTAAGGTATTCTTATACTCCAATCCTCAGATTCCCGACCGTAGTTCCGCCATCATCGGTAAAGGGAGGAGCCCCGAGGCAGATCTTAGAGACGGGCTGGAGACCCTGATCGATTGGGGAGCCGATCTGTTGGCCGTGCCTTGCAATACAGCTCATTTCTTCATAGACGGATTTCGAGAGGAACTGTCGGTTCCCTTTATTCATATAGTGGAGTCTACCTTGGAGCTTGCCGTAGCAAACAGTCCATCCGGAGCTTGGCTTCTCTCGACAGAAGGAACCCTGAAAAGCGGTCTATATCAAAAAGAGGCGCATAAAATAGGTTACAGACTTTTGCTGCCTCCTGAAGAGGTGTCGACCGATATAATGAAGGGCATTCATTCGGTTAAAGTCGGAGATCTGCCTTTTTCCGGCGAGATAATATCATCGGTAGTGGAAGAACTTCGTTCCATAAATGATCTCCCGATGGTAGCGGCCTGTACGGAACTTCCTTTGGCCTATGGCGCTTCTGGGCTCTCAGAAGATGGAATGATATCCAGTCTGATAGCTTTGGCTAAAAAATGTATAGATAGCCTTTATATCTGACTTTTAGGGCTTGAGGCTCAAGTAAATGGGGCCTTCAAGCCCTTTTTTCATGTCTATTCCCCTTAAGAAAGCGGTCTTTATGGTAGTATTGAATGGATCTTTTTCGGACTATTATAACTATGCTGTAAGGGGCGTCTCGTTGTAACAAGGAGAAACTTTAAAATACTGGAGGAACTGTCATGGAAGAGAATCTCGTTTTGGAAAGAACGGAAGTCTTCTCGCTGTCCAGGCGTGGGGCAATTCTTTCCATGGAGGTCTACAGGCCCCCCATGGCGGTGCTGGATCTCTTGGGAACCCTCAATAAATACGTAGATCCCAAGGATGTGGATCTAGATCGTGTTCGAGAGATAGCGATGTCAGGAGGTTCGGGCGAGATCGGCCGTGTCAAGGATTTGGAAGATATATCCGGACCAAGCATCAAGATAATGGACGGAGGAGCCCGTTGTCTGGTCTCCTTGCCGCCCGGTTTCGACGATCTCGAGATGTTGGAATCCCTGTTGGCATCCAAGGGGGTCGTCCATGGAATCGATCTTGAGGAGATGAAGAGGTTGGTTTTGATGAGCTCCGAGGGAAACGCCGTCTTGGATGCCTTGATCGCTCTTGGAACCCCTCCGTCTCACGGAAAGGACGGCTGGATAGAGTACATGAAGGAAAGGCCTTCCGGAGCGCCTCGAACGGATGATTCCGGTCAGGTAGACTTCTACTCTCTTGATTTGGTCGTTCAGGCTCATAAAGGAGAGGTGCTGGCGATTCGTCACGATCCGATCCCCTCGGAGGACGGTATGACCGTCACAGGTGAGCCTATCCCGGGGAAGAAGGTCAAGGGTGTTCGAATTTCTTTCGGGAAAGGCATCGAGATGGACGGCAACTCCTTGGTAGCGTCGGTGGACGGTCAGGTGATATGGAAGGGCGACAAGATGTCGATAGAGCCCTTACTCGTCATATCCGGCAACCTGGGGCCGGAGACGGGGAACGTTGATTACGATGGTCCCGTATTGGTCAAGGGAGACGTCCAGGATGGTTACAGTCTCAGAGCGGGGGGAGACGTGGAGATACAGGGTTGTGTGGAAAGGGCTTCGGTAAAAAGCGGAGGCTCGGTTTCCGTCCTTTACGGCATAGCCGGTAAGGGCTACGGAGCGGTGAAGGCAGAGGGAAATGTATGGGCTAAGTTCGTTCAGGAGGCAGAGGTCCACTGTTCTCAGCTGAAGGTCAACGAATATATTCTCCGGTCCAAGATCTTTGCCAAGAGCGGAGTTTTCGTGGAGGGTCGAAACGGAGTTGTAATGGCCTCCAGGATAGAGGCCTCGGCCTACGTGAACGTCAGGTCAGTGAAGGTCTTTAAAAAAGACGATACAGCCATATTTATAAGCGGTATGTCCAGAGTTACCCTGTTCGATCAATATAGAAAGCTCCAGGAGGAGAGTGCAGAGGCCAACGACGAGATGATAGCTCTTTCAAGCATGATAAGGACCTTATCTCAAAAGGGACTTTATAGAAAGGCCAAGGCTCACCTCTCTGAATTTATGGATTTGGAGGAAACGCAGGCACTTCGAGCCAACAAGCTTCACGCTTTCAAAGAGACTCTCATGAATTTAAAGGGCGATGCCACCTTCAGCCTTATAGGAAATGCTAATGGGGATATCCCGGTGAGATTGAAGAACGTTCCCTGCAGAGTGGAGGACGGTGCTAGGTGGATGACCATGTATTACGACCCCGACTCTCAGGAGGTACGGGTTGTCTCTAGGAGTTGAACCGATGACACTTTGTTCTCTTTACGAGCAGGCCGCTTTTCTCCTTGGGGGGGGCGTGCTGGAGCTTTTGGTGAAATTTCTCGGAGATAGAGTTGGTCGTATGGCGATTCTTCAGCCCGACGGCGACGATCTCTCTCTGGTGGACGGGGTTGGCATAGCTTCCAGCGGAGCTATCCTGTATGGCGGGATGGATCATGTCCGAAGGCTTTTAGCCCAAAGATCCGATCAGGGGGTAACGGTTCTTGAGATCGATGGAGCAATGGATTCGGCCTTGGAGGAGGATTGGAGCCGTATCGTGCTTCTCGGAGGTTCTCCTTGGGTCGTAGCCGTTATGTTGCCGGAAGTTCCGGACGAAGAGACCCTCCGTCTCCTCAAGGGAGCCGACGGTTTAGTGCGGATATGGGATAGACACCGTTCTATCGACGGCATAGAGAAGAACATGGCCTCCCTTTCCTATCTTCTTTATGCGGTCAAGAGTGCTCTCCCATCCATCTTCGAGCCTTTCCCTCCGGAGTTCCTCGCCACTTTTCTGGTGGACGTGATGAGGGAGAGTTTCTGCCCCAAAAGGATTTCCCTGTTGCAGGACGATGGAAAAATCCTTCTCCTTCTGGCCGGAGACGAGTGCCCGTTATTGGACAGAGGGGGCATCTTCTCTAAAGAATATCTATCTCCCGTCCCTGTACCTATTGACGAGTCCCATCGCTTTGCCGTTGGGTCGGATAACCTCGATCGTCTTGGAGAGCTCTATTCCGTGATTCTTCCGATTATCTCCGGTTCGGATCGCTTCTTTTATCTCGTAAAATGGGGCAGCCTTCGTTCTGGCGAGGTCTCCGATGTTCTTGAACTAATCGGAGGGGTTACCGTTAAGGCCATGGCCATGAATCGCCTTAGAGAGGAAGGTACTTCTCGTGTGAAGGAGTTGTCCCGGAGAGAGTTCGCACTGAGAGGGCTTCATAGGGCCGTAATCTCTCTTATGGAAAACGACACGGAGGATGAACTTCTCTCCAGAGTTCTGGATATATTTGGAGAGATGACCCAGAGTTCTCGCTGTTTTGTGGTCGTGTACGATAAATCCGTTCCTGGGTACATAAAATGGGGTGACAGGGCGGATGGTGTGGTTAAGGTCGCCAGACACATCCTGGCTTATCGTGAAGAGCCTCTGATCCTGGAGACACTTCCGGATGTGCTGCCGGTGGATCAAGCGGTCGAAATCCTTCGGGGTCACGGCCTTTCCTTCGACGACGAACTATATTGCGATGAGAGATCGATGGACTTGGTCTTCCCCCTGAGGTACGGTAGTACTTTCGTGGGCTTTATAGCCGTTTCCTCCTCCGTCACCGGAAGCAGATACGGAGATATGGACGGGCTTGAGACGTTGGCTGCCAGTTGTGCCGTGGCGATCCGTAGATGCCGCCTGTTCGGAGAGGTGTCCATGCAGAGGGACCTGCTGGACAGGCAGATTCGGGCCAGGGATTTTCTGAGAGATCTTGCCGGAGAGATACAACAGATCCGTTCTGTAGACGTATTGAAGAAATCGCTTAGTTCCACCCTTCCTCTGGCTCTGGATGTCGAAAAAGCCGATATGATATGCGGCGTCGAGGGCTTGGCCGAGATATCGGGAAAGATTCGTCCGGACGAATCGGTTATCTTTTCCGATATGGCCGTATGGGTTCCTCTTAGGTCCGGCGGAACGTTGCACGGAGCCCTGAAGCTGACGGTGGAGGACCCGAGGTCGATCGGTGACGACCGTCTGGAGCTGATGTCCTTGGTGGGGGCTTTTCTGGCTCCTAGGTTAGAGGCGATGAGGTGTTGTCTCCGTGGCAAGGTCATGGATATAGGCATAATGGTGGGACGAATTGTCAAGGACTCCACGGAGGAACTGGTTCTAGATGGCTTCGAGCCCTCTGTGATCCATGGAACTATCTCTCTATCGGAGGAGCAGGAAAGGTGCTGCTTCAGGGTAGTGAAGGATCGTAGCCGGACGATAGTGGTTCTTCCCTTTCCATGGGAAGGGGAGATCCGACAGCTTTTCTCCCCATCCGACGGATGGACTCCTTTCGTGCCGTGATTACGTAGGCTCTCACGGCACGAAAGATGCGATATATCTCTTGACGTCGAATTTTCTGGCGCAGCCGGATAGAGCCATGGATCTGACGGATCCGAACACCGGCCTTTTCGGCCACGGCCTGTCGTGTAGTCCACCTATACACCAGGCCACTCCGGTGTATCCGTTTGGATCTCGACCGTCCAGGGCGTATCTGTCGTTCAGATACAGTGCCCTCGAGAAAGCCTCCTCCGGCGATGGAGACCACAACAGTAACATCTTTCCCCAGTACATCCTCAGATATCCGTGTATTCTCCCTTTTCTTCGCAGCGATAACTGAGCGGCGTTCCACAGCTCGTCGTGGGTGCCTGCCTCCTCGAGCTCGGAAAGCCCGTATAGCCAGGGCCTTTTGTCCGATCTATGGTGGTCCAACGCCTTCCTGCCCCATTCAGGCAGGGCTTCGTATCTGTCGTACAGTGGTTCGTAGAGACAGAAATTCTCCGCCAGCTCCCTCCTGACCATGGCCTCCTCTACGAATGCGTCGCTTCCGGGAAGGTCGGCCAGGAACGCCTCCCTGACGACGGTCTGTGCCGAGATCTGTCCGAAGTGGATGTAGGGGGATAGTCTTGAGGTTCCGTCGAGGTTGGGATCGTTTCTGTCTCTGTCGTAGCCGGAAAGCCCTCGGGCTATAAAGGATCTGAGCCGCATCTCCCCTGCCGCTGATCCCGGAATCTCTCCCTCTACGGGAAGGACCGAGCCGTCCAGCCTAAGCTCTTCTGTAGAGGGGACCCTGTCGGTCTCTCGATCTTCGTAGGGAAGCTTTTTCATCTCCGGGAAGGCAGTGAGAAACTCCTGGAATTTTCTGTGTAGCTTGGGCCTTATCGTCCTGGCGGCGTACTCTCTTTTGTCCGATGTCTCCCAGGCCGGTACGACGTTATGGCCGTCCACCTGGTCGATGGGACAGGATAAGTACTCGTAGACCGATTCGATCCAGCCTTTTTGGTGTCGAAGAGGTGAGAAGTCGGTTACCAGGACGGCGGGATCTCTCTTTTTCGCATATAGCGGCAGTTTTTCCTTAGGCTCCCCTAGGGGGATTTTGAAGGAGACGTTCAGTTTCGACAGTTCTTTGGCGGTTTCCGTCAGTCCTCTTAACATAAAGTCGTAGTGTCTTATAGGGGCTCCTATGAAATCTCGGGACAGACAAAACACGACCTCCAGGGGGCGATTCGCGGCCAGAGCCACGTCCTGGGCGTATAGAAGAGCCCAGTTGTCTCGAACCCTCTGGTCCCTGCTCATCCAATAGACCACCGGCCCCTCTCCGGGGCTACCTTCCCGAAGTCGTCTTATTCTTCTAGGGTCCACCCTCGTCCTGTATCCTGCCATAGGCTATCGCCTCCCTCCTATATCCCAGACTAACACGGCGAGATCCTCTCTTCCTCATGATGCCGTCTACCATCTTTTTTCTGTCATGATATCATGAGAAAAGAACCGGAAAGGAGGTCTTTACGGTGGGATATAGAGAACTGACGCCGGAGGAACAAAGGGTAGTGGTAAATCGCGGTACGGAGCCGCCCTTCAGCGGTAGATACTGTGAGTTTTTCGACAGAGGTGTCTACCTGTGTAGACGTTGCGGTAGGCCTCTGTATCTTTCGGAACATAAATTCCCCTGTTCTTGCGGGTGGGCTTCTTTCGACGACGAGATACCAGGGGCTGTGATCCGACGTCCCGATCCGGACGGACATCGTACCGAGATAACCTGCGCTGGCTGTGCCGGTCACCTGGGCCATGTCTTTCAGGGTGAGAGATTGACGGTAAAGAACGTCAGACATTGCGTAAACTCCCTCTCCTTGGCCTTTATTCCCAAGGAGGATCTTAAAAGGGGTTTGTTCGCTGGAGGTTGTTTCTGGGGAGTTCAGCACCTCATGAAGGATTTGCCCGGGGTGGTTCACAGTACCTGCGGATACTGTGGAGGAACGGTCGACTATCCGAGTTACGAACAGGTCTGTTCGGGAGAGACCGGTCATCTCGAGACGGTGGAGGTGCTTTTCGATCCGAAGAAGATATCCTATCGTGATCTGACTCGTTATTTTCTTGAGATACACGATCCGACCCAAAAAGGCGGTCAGGGGCCCGATCTGGGAGACCAGTACAGATCGGCGATTTTCGCCGTCGACGATGGACAGAGGAAGATCGCCGAGGAACTCCTGGACGAGCTGAGGGATAAGGGACTCCAGCCGGTTACGGAGGTCCGGCCGGAGGCAAGGTTCTGGCCTGCGGAGCCCCTTCATCAGCATTACTATCTCAGGACGGGAAGCGTGCCTTACTGCCACCGCAGGGTGGCTAGGTTTTAGTTTTTACACTTATGAATCTGGAGGAATGGCGGAGATGAAGGACTTATTCGTGGATTACAGCGGAGTGAGGCCTCGTCTGGACAACGGAGATATGGTCCAGAAGGTCCTGGCGAGGGGTGGAAAGCTGATGTTGGCCGAGACGGCTTTCCCAAAAAAAGGGGCAGTTTTGCCCGATCACAGTCACGATCACGAGCAGGTGACCTACATGGTAAAGGGACGGTTGCTGTTCTCCGTCGAGGGGGTCAGAAGAGAGATCGGGCCTGGCGACAGCGTCTACATCCCGGCAAACGCCGTCCACGGAGCCCGGGTTTTGGAGGACGGAACGGTGGCGGTGGACGCCTTCACTCCCCAGAGAGAGGACTTTCTCGAGTGACGATGGACCCCTGGCTAGAGGATTTCAGGTTGAGGATATACGAGGTGGGGCCCGACGGTCTCGCCACTGCCACGACCATTATGAACGTCTTCCAGGAGGCGGCCTCACACCACGCCGAATCTCTCGATATGGGATATCCTCAGCTGTCCCCCAGGTCGATAGGGTGGGCTCTTACGAAGTTTCGGCTTACCATGGTCCGTTATCCCCGTTATGGAGAGACCGTCACCATAAGAACATGGCCTAGGGCGGGCAAAAGGATATTCGCCTATAGGGACGTGGAGTTTTCCGTAAACGGAGAGAGGGTCGGCATAGGCTCCAGCGTGTGGTGTCTGTTGGATCTCCAGGCCAGGAAGGCTCTGTCTCTAGCCAAGGCCCTCGACGGCTTCCCCTGCAGGGATGAGAGGCTTTTCCCCGACGAGATTCCGTCGGTGCCCTCCTGTGATGGAGCCTGGGAGTGGTGCTGGAGCGCCACTCCCAGGTTTTCCGAGTTGGATCTGAACGGTCACGTCAATAACTCGGTATATCTCGGATGGGCCGTAGAGCCCCTCCCGAGGGATTACCCTTTGTCACGGATGCCTCGGGAAATCCTTTTCGCCTTTAAAAGGGAGATTTCCTCCGACATGGAGGTGTTCTCCAGGGCCTCCCGAATGGGAGATAATCTGACGGTCCACAGCCTTGAGGACCGAGATGGAGGAGAGCTGGCTAAGGTCTCCATAAAATGGCTTTAGTCCCTTGTCCGTCTTTTTTTTCTGATGACGTCGTTGACGGAGTCCACGGTGTATATGGTCAGAGCCACCCATATGGATGTAAAAGTTACCATCTGGGCGGAGCTGAAGCTTTCCCCATAGACCCAGTAGCCCAGCATGAACTGCAGTGTCGGAGATATATATTGCAACAGTCCAACCGTCACCAGGCTTATGTCCCTGGCCCCCTGGACGAACCATAGCAGCGGGATAGAGGTTATAAGTCCGGTGCCGATCAGAAAAAGGCTGACCCTTATCCCCTCGGTCATAAAGGCTCCTCCCCCGTCGATTCCAGTCCAGGCCAGAAAGGCCACGGCGGGAAAGGCCAGAACGGCGGTTTCCAGGAATAGGCCTGGCAGAGGGTCGACGTCGGCCAGTTTTCTGATCAAAGCGTACAGAGAGAAGGAGCAGGCCAGACCCAGGGCTATCCACGGAACCTTGCCGTACAGTACTATCTGGTACAGCACTCCCGCTCCGGCCAGAGCGATGGCGGCCCACTGTACCGGTCTCAGTCTGTCCTTGAACACCACATATCCGGTTAGGACGTTTATCAGAGGGTTTATGTAGTATCCCAAGCTGCACTGGAGGACGTGGCCGCTGTTGACCGCCCATATGTAGAGTAACCAGTTGCAGCCTATGACAGCTCCGCTCAGTGACATCAAGGAGATGACCTTGCGGTCTCTCAAGGCAAGGGAGACTTTGCCCCAGCTGCCTCTGATAGAGAGGAACATAGTGGCCGCTACCAGGGACCATATGATCCTGTGGGAAAGTATCTCGTAGGCTGGGACTCCTGACATCTGCTTCCAGTAGACCGGCAGCAGCCCCCATATGGACATGGCGGCCGCTGCGGCTACGAAGCCTCTTTTAGCTTTGTTCATCTGAAACTTCTCCTTCCGGGATAAACTTGACTATTTTTGTCGGTTATGTTAGGATCCAGACATGACGTAAATACGACAATCATTTCATTTATGGAGGTGCCGTCGAGATGGAGAGAAACAACGTAGTCACCATGAAGGGAAACCCTGTAACCCTGGTGGGCCCGGAGCTTAAAGTCGGAGAGAAGGCCCCGGATTTCACCGTTCTCGATAAAGGTCTGTCGCCTAAGAGTCTGTCCGATTATACCGGAAAGATCAAGGTCATATCCGTAACTCCGTCGTTGGATACCCCTGTCTGCGATATGCAGGCCAAGTGGTTCAACGACGAGGCTACCTCTCTTCCGGGAGACGTGGTGGTCCTGAACGTTAGCATGGATCTGCCCTTTGCCATCGGCCGATTCTGTGCTGCCAACGGGGTGGACAAGGTCGAGGTTCTTTCGGATCATAGAGACACTTCCTTTGGGAAATCCTGGGGGCTTCTCATCAAGGAGCTTCGCCTTCTGACCAGAGCGGTAGCGGTCGTGGACGATGAAGATGTGTTGCGCTATCTTCAGATAGTTCCCGAGGCCACCGATTCGCCCGATTACGATCCTCTCATGGAAGCCCTTAAATCGGTCGTTCAGAGATAAGCCCTGTTAAAAAAGCCTCCTTCGGGAGGCTTTTTTCGTGACTTTACATCTCCTCCACGAGGGGTTATAATTCTTTACCGAGATGAAGCGGTATCGTATTCTATCGAGGAGGTGTCTCTATGACGGTTATAAGGATGAGCGCGCCGGGGCTATCGGTGGAGGAGAGGACTAGGCTCACCGAGAGGCTTACCGACGTCGCCTGCGACGAGATCGGTCGTTCCAAGGAAGACCTGACGGTGTACGTCTATGACTACCGCATGGACCAGCCCAGACACTGATGAGGTTCCCGGTCATAATAGGCATTTAGGCTTTGCCCTATAAAGACGATCGTTCCGGATTGGACGGTCGTCTTTTTTTCGTGTTTCTTTTCTGCTAAAGTTCTATAGAGGAGGTGGCGCCATGGACCACAGGGAGGCCTATCGTTCCTACGATCCTTCGCCCTATTATAGAGAAAGAGGATGGATCATAGGGGGAGGAAGCGTAGGCGGAAAGGGCAAGGGGCTGGCCTTTGCCCATGAATCGTTATCGGAGGATGGTCTTGGTTGCGAGATCAGACTGCCCGAGATTACCTTGGTCGTCGGGACCCATGGTTTCGAGGAATTTGAGGAGATCAACGGAATTTTCCCTCTGGTTGACGAGATTTCCTACGACGAGCTGGAGAGAAAGATATTGCAATCGCCTCTGCCTCCTACCATATCAAGGGAGCTGGACAGGGTTCTCGATACACTGACCGGTCCTCTGGCTGTGCGTTCGTCTTCCCTGCTGGAGGACGATATAGAGTTGTCCTTCGCCGGTAAGTACGCCACAAGGTTTGTGGCCAATCTGGGAGATAGGAGCAGCCGATTGGCGGAGCTGGAAAGAGCGATCAAATCGGTCTTTGCGTCCACCTACAATCCGGCGGCCCGTGAGTACCAGAGAAAGCACAAGATTCCTCTGGGGCAGGAGAAGATGGCCGTCCTGATCCAGCCTCTACAGGGAAAGAGGAGGGGCGATCTGTTTTATCCCGAGATGGCAATAACCGCTTTTTCCTGCGTCTTTCGCAGGCCATCTCCGAGGATAGACAAAAACGATGGGGTTATTAGGCTTTGCTTTGGCATGGGGACCCACACGGTGGGTCGTTCCTTCGCAAGGACCTTCTATCTGACCAATCCCCAGCTTAGACCTGAAGGGGGTAACGCCGAACAGATCTATCTTTACGCCCAGAAGGAGTTCGACTACGTGGATATGGACAGAGGGCTTTTTATGACCAGCTCTTTGAACGAAGGGCTTTCACAGATAGAGGGACATCATAAGATGGCTCCGGCTTTTGTGGAGTGGTACGACGACGGCATGCTTTATTGGCTCCATACCGATCGTTCCAACCTCAGAATGCCTATGCCCTGTTTCACCTTTACCGACCTGCCTCGAAGATGTCACGGTTTTTTCGACAGGACCAGGAGAATGTTGACCTTTTTCGAGGGGGCGATGGGTTTCCCTGTGGACGTCGAGGCAGTCTACGAGTCTGAGGAAGACCTGTTGTCCTTGGTGCAGTTGAGACCTTTGGCCTCTTACATGGAGTTCGGCCATGTGGATATCCCCGACGATATTCCGGAGGAGAGAACAGTGCTTAAAGGCAACAGGATGGTTACCAACCACGTCAGGAAGGGAATCCGTCGCCTGGTATACGTTGATCCCGACCTTTACGGGGAGTCCGGCGATTTCGCCGAGGTCGCCAGGGCGGTAGGGGCGGTGAACAGTAAACTGGAAGGGGAGAGATACATCCTGGTAGGACCTGGCCGGTGGGGGAGCACCAACCCGACCTTGGGAGTTCCTGTCGACTACAGCGAGATATCGAACTGCGGCTGTATGGTCGAGGTAGGTATTCCGAAAAGAGGAATGATACCGGAGCTGTCCTACGGGACCCATTTTTTTCTGGATCTGGACGTTGACGAGGTGCTTTATCTGCCGGTAATAGAGGGAGAGCACGAGAATGTTTTCAGCCGCGGTTGGTTCGAGGGAAGGCCCTTCGAGCCGGGAGGCCACCCTGCCGTTCGAGTATATGAGGGAGTTTTCGACGTCTATCTGGACGGAGAGGACGAGATCGGCGTGGTCTTCGATATGTCCTGATTTTATCAAGGGGGATAGTAGGATGACGGAGAGAGAGAGTCGTATAGAGCGTTATTTTTCCTGGGATCCCAAGCACGACGACGAGTTTAGCTCGATGATTCTTGGCGACAGGTCCATCGGTGGAAAGGGCAGGTCTTTGCTGTACGGAATAAGGGCCCTTAGGGACACCGGAGAGCCCGACCTCATGTCGGTGACGATGCCGAGGGCCCTTTTTCTCGGAAGCGACGTCTTCGATGATTTCGTAGAATCCCTGCCTGGAAGGGACGAGCTCATATCCAACGGAACACCGGATCGCATAGAGAGTGCGTTTTTGGAACACCCTCTGTCGGAGGAGGTCGTCGAGAGGGTGAGGGCCTTCCTGGCCGACATGACCGATCCCGTGGTCGTCAGGAGCAGCAGCATACAGGAGGACTCGCTCAAGTATTCCTTTGCCGGAAAATATCTGAGCGATTTTCTGGGCAACTTCGGGACCCTGGACGACAGGACCCGGGCGGTTTGCAGGGAGATCCGAAGGGTCTATTCGAGGATATACTTCCCCAAAGCACTGGCCTACAGATCCAGACACGGAATCGGCGACGACTCCATGGGAATAATAGTGATGCGAGTTTCCGGCAGGTGGAGAGGCGATCTCTACTACCCGACCATAGGAGGGGTCGGGTTCTCCAGAAACTACCGTAGATGGACGAGCCGGGTCACCATGGAGGACGGTGTCGTCCGTTTCGTCTTCGGTCTTGGAACCATGAGTACCAAGAGGGAGTATGCCAGGACCTGCTCTCTCTCCAACCCGTTTCTTAGACCGGAGGGTCAAGATTCCTACACCATCCTCAGGCACTCTCAGGAGAGATTCCAGGCCATATCCCGGAAACTTTTCGAAGGGGCCTCCAGAGAGAGGCCCGATACACTGGCTACATTGAACGTGAACGACGTGTGGGACGACATCTTCCCTTGGTACAGGGAGGAGATGTGTCAGTACGCACAGATGTACAGGGGAGACGAGGGAGGTGGTTACTTCACCTCTCCCAACGCGACGCCTTCGGGAGACAGAAGCGTCAGTCGAATATGCTTCACCTTCGAGGATTTTCCCAAAAGGCATAGAAAGTTCTTCGAGAGGATGAGGAGGACTTTGTCTGTGTTGGAGGAGGCCATGGGGGTTCCGGCGGATATAGAGTTCGCCTACGAACCGAGAGAGGAACATCTGGAGCTGATACAGGCTAGGCCTCTTTGGGCCGGAAGCGGAGTTTCCTCCGAGGCACTGGAGTCGATTGACAGGGAACGTATAATACTCAAGGCGGATCGGATGGTCACCAACGGTTCTTTCAGACACATCCCCAGCCTGGTCTACGTGGATCATGCTGTGTACGGGGCTGCCAGAGATTTTAACGATATAGCCAGGGCGGTGGGAGCTGTTAACGACAGGCTCAAAGGAGAGAGGTTCATCTTCGTGGCCCCGGGAAGGATAGGATCGAGCAATCCGCTTTTGGGTGTCCCGGTGCAGTACAACGAGCTGTCCAACTGTTGCTGTATGGTGGAGGTCGGGATTCCCAAAATGGGCTATATGCCGGAACTCTCTTACGGCACACATTTCTTCTCCGATCTGGAGGTGGACGGGGTTCTCTATATGCCTGTTTTCGAGGGGTATCAGAATAATCTCTTCCGTCAGGAATGGTTCGACGAAACTCCCTACGAGGTTGGACCTCATAAAGCTATCAGGATCTACCGAGGGCCTTTCTCCGTGTTCACCAGCGGCGAGAGGAATATAGGCATGGTGGTCACCGAATGATCCTGAGGATTTTGGTCTTGCTGTTGCTTTCTGGTCTGTATATGGTATAATCCCTCTGTTCAGGAAGCACGGAAATATTCTATTCCTCGGTAGCTCAGCTGGCAGAGCGGGTGGCTGTTAACCACTAGGTCGCAGGTTCGAGTCCTGCCCGGGGAGCCAGATTATCCAAGTCACTCCTTGTTCTAAGTTGGAGTGGCTTTTTTTTGCTCCTGTCCCCTTTGCGGTTCGTCTCCTCCCCCTCGACGGACCGGTATGAAAAAGGGAAAAATCCAAAAAGAAAGGGAGGGATGTTGCGATGGACGCCAAATTAGTTTCTATTTCAGGTGTACCTCACTGGCGTATGCCCGAGGGCAAGTTCGTTGAGGCCAGAGGTAACGAAATCCCCTGGGCTATACTCATCAAGACGCCCGAGGGGACCAGGCCGCTTAGGCGGTAGAAGTCCCCGAGGATAACGCAGGGCCCGACTTAACGGTTGGGCCCTGTTTTTTTATCGTTTAAACTAACATCGTCTATGAGGGGAGGTGCTATCGTGGAGGATAACTCCCGTTTTTTAGGTCCCTTCGGGGGAAGAGGTCTGTCGGTCTGGCTCGTTGGTGGAGCGGTAAGGGATGCTGCCTTGGGTCTGGCCCCAGGCGATCTAGATCTGGTGGTGGATCTCCCTATGGAGGAGATCGCCGCTATATGCGGAGGGGCGGTGATAGGACCTGAGGGGATGCAGGTCTGCATTACGTCCTGTGACGAATTCGTTATGGAGGTCTGCCCTCTTCAAGGGGGATCAATAGAAAAGGATCTTTCGGTCAGGGATTTTACCGTCAACGCCATGGCATTGACGGAGGATGGAACCCTGGTGGATCCCTTCGATGGCATGGAGGATCTCAGGTCCATGGTCCTCCGTTTCGTCGGAGATCCGTCCGAACGTCTGGCGGAGGACCCAATAAGGGCTTTGAGGATGTGTCGTTTAGCTTCCTCTCTGGGTTTGACTCCCTCTGTGGATTCATTGAAGGCGGTCAGGAATTTCGTCGCCACCAGGCAGGATAGGATAGAGGCCCTCTCTCGTCCAAGGGTAGGCAAGGAGATGGTCGTCGGTCTGGTTCGTCCTGTTAAATATCTTTCGACTATGATGGATGTCGGACTTGTACGGCTTTTGATGCCTTCTCTGGATCACGGTCTGGCTTTGTCGGTTTTCTCCGTGCTGGCCGAGTCCAGAGGTGAGGTCCTGCCTCTGGAGATGGCTCTGGCGGTCTTGGCTGGACTCTCCCGGGATGATCGGGAAACCCCCTCGAAGAGATGGATCTCCTGGGGTGTATCCAGATCGATCCGCAGGGAGGCGGAAAGGTTGGCCCGTTTCCGCTCCGTCGATCCCGATTCGTCTTTGAGAGACATGGGTGAGATGATACTCGATAATGGTGACGACATCATCTTGAAGTTGTTCGAACTTTCCTACGCTTGGGCGCAGGGGTGCGGTGTCGACGTAGGAAGATGGAGAGAGGGGCGTTCAAGGCTGGACGATGCTATCGATCACGTTGCCCGGGCTTCCGAGGCCGGAATCGTTCCGGACGGCTCAAGGATCGGAGATCTGGTCGGAGAGGGACCTCAGGTCAAGCGGTGTATGGTGGAGCTCTACAGGTCACTGGCATCGGGAAATTGTTCTTCCGAGGAGGATGCCTGGGAGGCAGTGCTGACAGGGTGGTCCAAGTTCAGAGAGTCGAACGTGTTTTTTTAGGATACATCTGAAAGCTCAAATCCCCGGAAAGGTCGTTCCGACGGAGCCCATTCGAGCCCGTATTTCCGAATCTGCCGTCGTGTAGTACGTATGGGGCGACAGGACGTGCCTTCCGAGGCGGTCCGTACGAAACAGGCAGATCGAATTAGATGTTCGGGCGAAACAGGGCGTAGGCGGAACGATCTTTCCGAGGAAACTCGGACGTGAGTTTAAGAGGTTCACTTGGGAGTTTTGTACAGAGAGGCTTTTTATGGCACTCGGTCTTTGTTAGACTTATTCCGAAAGGGGAGGTGGTTTCCCGTGTCGTACTTCAAGGCTGTTGCCCTTTGGTGTTCTCTGATGGCCCTTTGGATATCGTTGACCGGTCGTCTGGATTTCGGCTTCCTGGCGGTGGGTATCGCGGTAAGCATTGCGGTGTTCCGTCTGGTATGGCGGACCTTTTCTCCTCGTCACGAAGGTGGGCGGCTCGGATGCCCCCGTATCGGCTTCGCTCGGCTTATGGCTTTTCTCTGTTTTGTCCCATGTTTTCTGTGGGATCTCCTGAAAGCTACATGGGAAGTATCCCTCCTAGCCCTTGCCCCTAAGGTAGACCTCCATTCCGGGATAATAAGGGTGAACTCCGACGTGCCTGACAAGTCCTCCCTGGTCTTTCTTGCCAATCTGATAACTCTCACTCCCGGTACCCTCACATTGGACGTCGATATGTCCAAGCACGATCTGTTCGTCCATGTGTTGGATCTCAGAGGGATAGGGACGGAGGCGGTAAGGTCCGACATATCCGATCTTGAGGCCAGAATAGGGAGGTTGTTCTCGTGATCTATACCGTCCTTTGGGGACTGCTTTTCGCCGGTTTAGTAGGGTTTTATCGCGTCGTTATGGGGCCTACCGTTCCGGACCGAATAGTCGCAGCCGACACGGTCTCCACTATATTGACCACCTTTCTGGCGGTCCTCTATCTGTTATTCGACGATATGGTATTTTTGGATGTGGCTCTGGCTTTCGCCGTGTTGTCCTTCGTGGACGTCTTGGTTATGGCGAAGTATTTCGAGCATGGGGAGCTCCATCTATGAGCGGCTTTATCGATCTTTTGTCATCTTTCCTAATGGTCTTGGGGCTGTTTTTCGCCTTTGCCTCGGTGGTTGGTTTGATCCGCTTTCCCGACGTATACACCAGGGTTCACGCCGGCACTAAGGCTCTGTCCGGAGGGGCCATGCTGATATTGATAGGGGTGGCCATTAGAGCTCCTTCTTGGCAGGGTGCGGTCAAGTCTGTTCTGATAGCCCTCTTTTTTCTGGCGACCAACCCTCTGGCGTCCCATGCCATCTCTCGGGCCTGCTATCGTCACGGCATAGCCCCCCACGGAACGGTGTTGGACGAGTACGGAGAGGCCATGGAGGATCGGCCATGACGGTCTACCTGGTAGGTTTTATCTGCGCGTTTTTGGTCTTCACCGCCATAGTGGCGGCCGAGGCGGAGGATATACTGAGCTCGGTCATAACCCTTTCCGTCTTCGGAGTTTTGCTGGCCATATTGTTCGCCCTTTTCAGGGCCCCCGACGTCGCCTTGACCCAGGCGATAATAAACTCCGGTCTCGTGACGTCTCTTTTTTTGGTCGCATACAGCCAGACCGAGAAGGGGCGTGAGTTCGATAGGAAGGACGATCTGAAATGAGATTCCTTCGGTCACGACTGCCCGCCGCGGCTCTGTGTCTTTGCCTGGGATGGTGGCTTTGGAGGGGGCTCTTTTTCTCCTGTTGCGAGTTGGACGGCCCCGCCGCTCATTATGTGGCCAACAGTGCGAGTGAAACCGGGGCGTCGAACATCGTTTCCGCCATTCTCTTCGATTACAGGGGATTCGACACCTTGGGAGAGGCCACGGTGATATACACCACGGTGTGCGGAGTCGCTTTGATGTTTTCCCGAAGTCGTTTTCGCCGTTCCGGCTGGGGGCTGTCCTTCATAGTCAGGAGGGGGTTGGCACTGATCGTCCCGTTCCTGATACTTTATGCCTTTTCCATAGTTATCATGGGCCATCTCTCCCCGGGAGGCGGATTTCAGGGAGGTGCCGTCTTTGCCACGGTCACCATACTGTTCTGCATAGTCTACGGATCCTCCTTCGAGGCCTCCAGGATAAGCCCTAAGACCAAGGAAACCCTGGAGTCGTCGGGGGCCCTCATCTTCACCCTGGTCGGGCTGTTCGGTCTGGCCCAGGGAGCTGGCTTTCTCTCCAACATCGGGGCCGGTTTTCCCGCCGGTTCCCTTGGGAACCTGGTGAGTGCCGGATCTATTCCTCTTTTGAACTTCGCCATAGCCATGAAGGTAGGTGCCGGGCTTTCCACCCTTTTCTATAGCATGGTCAAGATACTGGAGGACCCGGTGGAGGGGCCTCCTCCGGAGGTGTGATGGGATGGAAATGATGTTCTTGGGATATGGATCGGCCATAGCCGTATTCTGTATCGGGGTCTACACTATCGTCACCAAGAAAAACCTTTTCAAGACGGTGGTTGGTCTCTCTCTCATGGAGGGGGGCGTCTTGCTGTTTATGGTGACCTCGGGGTTCGTCCCTGGCGGGGGTGCCCCTCTTCTGCCTCTGGGGCCCGGAGGCTCGGTCAATCCTCTTCCTCATTCCTTTACCTTGACCGCCATCGTTATAGGGGCCAGCGACGTTGCCTTGGCCCTGGCCTTCATCATAAAGATCCACAGGCACTACGGTACAGTGGACATAGACAAGATAAGGGGATTGAGAGGATGAGTCCGGTATGGGCCATTCTGGTGCCTCTTTGCGCCGGTTTTCTGCTCCCCTTGCTTTCCATCTTCGGTAAAAAGGCGGTACCGGCCTTTACCGTCTCCATAGGGGCGGTTTCATCTCTGGTGTCTTTATCCGTGGCCATGTCTGGGTGGGAAGGGCTGTCCGTCACGTTGGGAGGCTGGGGGCCCGAGCTCGGGATATCCTTGGTGGTGGATCGGATCTCCGGGACTTTCCTGACCTTGGGGGCCATCGGTTTTCCTCTTTCTCTGGCGGTATCTACCGAGCGTTTCGGTCTCTCTCCCTGGCGTTTCTACGTGATCTTCTTCCTTTCCTGGGCGTCGGTAAACGGCATCCTGTTGACAGGGGATCTCTTCAATCTCTTTGTCTTCTTCGAGATATTCTCCGTCGCCGCCTACCTTATGGTCTCCTACCCTCCTAGATCCTGGCGAGCGGTGGAGGCCAGCTTGAAGTATCTGATACTCGGAACGGTGGGAGCTCTTTTTTTGCTTTTGGGCATAGCCTACTCGTTTATGGCTACGGGGCAACTGAACATGGCGGCCCTCTCCCTGGTACTTCCTTCTGTGCCGTCGGCTACCTTGGCCGTCATAGCGGGGTGTATCTTTACGGGGTTGTTCGTCAAGAGCGGAACTGTGCCGACCCATTTCTGGCTTCCCGATGCCCATTCGTCCGCTCAAACCTCGGTGAGCGCGCTTCTCTCCGGGGTGCTGGTGAAGGTGTCTCTCTACGGGATGATCCGGCTGTCCTATCTGCTGTTTATGGATGCCGGCATAGGTATTATGCCGGTCATGACGGCGTTCGGCACTCTGTCGGTTATTTTGGGGCATCTGATGGCCTTCCAACAGGAGGACGTCAAACGTCTATTGGCCTATTCCACCGTCGCTCAGGTAGGAACCGTCCTGGTAGGCATCGGGTGTGGTTCGGCTCTGGGAATTAGTGCCGCGATCCTTCATAGCTTCGTCCATATGGCCTCGAAGATGGGGCTTTTCCTGGTGTCTGGAGTTTTGGTGGAAGATAGAGGAACCAGAGAAATAGCCGAGATGAGAGGGCTTTTCTTCCATAGGCCTCTGTTCGTACTGCTCTTCTGTTTTCTCGCAGCTTCTCTGGCGGGAGTTCCTCCTTTCAGCGGCTTTTTCAGCAAGTGGTACCTGCTGAGGGCGATCTCGGAGGCCGGATATGTAGTTCCTGCCGTGGTTTTGGTAGGAGGCACGGTCGTCTCAGCCGCTTATTATCTCAGGATAGCCAGGGCCTTTTTCTCCTTTTCCGACGAGCCCCCCGTCCACAGAAGGCCTCATCCAGTTACCTTCAGAGCGATATTGTTCCTGTCGATCCTCTGCCTTGCCCTGGCCGTAATGCCCCTTATCCCCTGGTTCAGGGATTTTCTCGGCGATATAGGGATTTACGGAATGAGCGGCGACCTCTATCGAAATGTGATGGCGCCGTGATTCCCTTTCCCGACAGGCTTTCGTGCCTTATGGTCGCTCTCGCGGTTTTCATGACTCTCTGCATAGACCTGTACGTTAGGCGGAAATCTCCTATGCCGTATCTGTTCTGCCTTTTCGCCTGTCTAGCCGCTTTGGCCTCCTCGTGGTTTTTCTTTACCGTGTGGGTAGAGCTGTCCTCTATAGTCTTGGCCTTTATGGTGGGGAAAAAAGACCGTCCTACCGCTCGTTTCTATCTGTTCTCTCAGCTTCTCGGAGGGGGCTTGCTTCTCATGGCTTCCGCCATGGGAAACTCTTCAGACGGTGGGCTACTGTCGATAGGGCCTGTTCCGTCTTCTCTGGTGCCTCTGTTCTATGTGGCTCTGGGAATCAAGGCGGCTTTGCCCCTGCTTCATTTTTGGCTTCCGAGAACCCACAGCAAGGCTCCTGTCGAGGCTAGCGTCCTGCTGTCAGGTTATGCCGTCAAGATGGGAATATACGGCATGGTTCGCATGTCTCTGGGGCCGTCCCCCTGGTTGCTTTTCGCCGGGGTCTTTATGGCCCTTTACGGAGCCCTTCAGGGAGTAATGCAGAGAGACGCCAAGAGGCTGTTGGCATACAGCACCATGGGACAACTGGGGTTTATGGTGTCGTCTTTGGCGGCCGGAACCGATCTGGGAAGATACGGCAGCGAGGCTCTTATCTTAGGTCATGCCCTGAGCAAGGGGCTTCTGTTTCTATCGGTAGGGGAGACAGAGAAAAGATACGGCACCAGAGATCTGGCGGAGCTTGGGCGGGGCATGAAGGACCTACCTTGGCTTTTTCCGTTTTTCGCGGTAGGAGCCCTTTCCCTGGCAGGGGCTCCTTTGACCGCCGGGGGATGGGGGAAGTCCATGGTCAAGGCGGGGCTGGAAGGGTATCCCCTCGTAGAGGCGTGCCTTTTCCTTGCCGGGCTGGGCACGGTTCTATCTCTGTGTAAACTGGGGTATTATGCTTTTCTCCGCCCCTTCAAAAGGGATTTTCCGACACCTCCGTCCGTTTCTCCGGAAAAAGGCGTCGTCGGCGCTCTCTCCCTGTTCTGCGTCGCCATCTTGGCCGTAGGTGTGTGCCCGCCCTTCGGCTCGGTGGCGTTCTCCCTTTATCCGTTAAAGTCCCTTATGATCGCCGTCGCGTTCTTCTGCCTTGTTCCCTGGCCTTTCGTACCGACATATAGCCCCCGGGACGTAGATAGCCTTCTTTCTCTTTTGGGAGATCTTTCTATGACGGTAGCTAATCGCATCTTAGAGGTCCATTCGGGCAACCTGGCGAGGTATCTTTTCTATATCGCAGTCTTGGCCGTCTTCTTGATGGTAGCTGTGGGAATCTGAGGACGGGGAGCTGGTGTATATGTGGTTTAGGGTCGACGCCCTTTCGTCCGTAATGATAGTCCTGGCTTTGTTCATGACCGGTTGTTCCTACGTCTACGGTAACTGGAAGACCCCTGCTCAGAGGTGGGCTCCTTGGTGTTTCTGTCTTTTTGCCTGCCTATCAGCGATCGCCTCCGATTGGCTGGTCTTTATCTTTTTCATGGAGCTTTCGTCATTTGCCCTGGCTGCGATGATCGGAAAGAAGGACAGGCCGGCCGCCTGGATGTATCTATATTCACAGCTTATCGGTGGGGCTCTTTTGTTGCTGGCTGTGGCTATAGGTTCGGCAGGAGGCCCGATACTTCCGATGGGACCGGTTCCCAGTGGCCTGTTTCCTCTGTTCGTGTTGGCCCTCGGTTTCAAGGCCGCCCTCCCGATACTCCATTTCTGGCTTCCGATCGCCCACGGTAGGGCCTCCGCCGAGGTCAGCGCCGTCCTTTCCGGCTATGCGGTCAAGATGGGGATCTATGGCCTTCTCCGAGCTGCAGATGGCCCCTCGGTTTCTCTTTTATGCATCGGTGTCGTCATGGCCCTCTATGGGGTCTTTCAGGCCCTCATGCAGCACGACGGAAAGAGGCTTTTGGCCTATCACACCATGAGTCAGTTGGGTTTTATCGTGGCCGCCATCGGCAGCGGAACGGCGTTGGGGCGAGCGGCCGCCATGGCCCATCTGGTGTCCCATTGCCTTTTCAAGGGGTTGCTCTTCCTCACTGCCGGAGGTCTGGAGGACTCCTACGGGACCAGAGATCTCCGCTACCTCGGGACGGCTGCGAGAGAGGTACCGCTTTTATTCGCTCTGTTCCTGGTGGGGGCTACTTCCATAGCCGGATTTCCCGGGACCAGCGGATATGTGTCTAAATCCCTGATAAAGCTTTCCTTGGGCGACTATCCGGCGGTAATGTGGTCTCTCCAGATAGCCGGAGTTGGCACCGTTCTGTCTTTCTGTAAGTTCGGCATATACGGTTACCTTCGTACCGCCCGTCCCGGGGTGACTCGGGCTCCTTTGCTGGGGAAACCGAGTTCGAGAAGGTTCAAGGTCATGGTTGCAATGGCGGTCGCCACTTTGGGAGTAGGTTTCTTCCATCGTTGGCTCCCGTTTTTTCCGGCAGACGGTCCCTCGTTATGGAAGTTGGGAAAGGCCTTGTCGGCGTCCTGTCCGATACTCGTAGGTTCTGCTATCTTCGCCTCTTTCCCCAGGGTGTTTTCCCCTGGAGACGGACATTTTCCCGACGTCGAGGACTTTCTTCCCCGTTTAGGCGGTCTGTGTTTAGAGCCTCTTTCTTTTATGAGAGAGCTCCATTGCGGAAGGCTGAGAGCTTATCTGGCCGTCGCGATTCTCTCCGGTCTATCGATCCTTTGGTTTTTGTCCTCTTAGTCTATCTGTGGGGCTTGACAGGGAGGGGCAAGGGCACTAATATGATAATGAAAATCATTTTTAGGAGGTGTCGATATGCCTGGTAGAGATGCCACTGGTCCTCTCGGAGGAGGTCCCGGAACCGGAAGGGGTCTGGGAGGCTGTGTCTCCGGAGTCGCAGGTCGCGGTGTAGGTTTTGGCCGAGGCCGCGGTTTCGGGCGTTGTTTCGGTTTTATCGATCCCGGAGTCGTCGGGAACCAGGAGAGCGATATGTCTCGCAGGATCGCTCTTTTAGAGGAGAAGATAGACAGGCTGATCGAGGAAAAAGGCGAAGATTAACCTGAATAGATCTGTGTCGCAAAAGGGGCGACGGGCGGATTCTCCGCCCGTCGCCCCTTTTCAAATAGATGGTAAATAAGGTACAGTAGAACAAAGGGTTTTCCGGAAAGGGGGGAGTGTATGGAACGTTACGACGAGCTCAGAAGGTTTGTCATGCCAGAGGTGGTCTTCGGCCCGGGGGCGGTGGATCTGGTCGGATCCTGTACCGCCAATCTTGGTTTGAACAGGGTTCTGTTGGTGACCGATCCGGGGGTACTGTCCACCGGTTGGGTTCGAAGGGCCTGGGAATCCCTCGACAGGGAGGGAGTCGAGTGGCGGATTTTCTCCGACATAACCTCCAATCCGAGATCGGCTCAGATCATGAAAGGCGTGGATTCCTACATCGAAGGGGAGTGCGACGGCCTGGTCGCGGTCGGAGGTGGAAGTCCCATGGACAGCGCAAAGGGTATCGGGATAGTGGTGTCCAACGGTGGACATATCCTCGATTTTAAGGGGATAGACAAGGTGGCCGTGCCCATGCCTCCTCTGATCTGTATCCCAACCACCGGAGGCAGTTCCGCCGATGTCTCTCAGTTCGCCATAGTAAACGACGAGAACGGAGGGGTAAAGGTAGCGATAATAAGCAAGGCCATCATTCCCGACATGGCCCTGGTGGACTATCACACTCTTTCAACCATGGACGGTTATCTCACTGCCTGCACCGCCTTGGACGCGTTGACTCATGCTTTCGAGGCCTATGTGTCGACCGGCAGCTCGGCTATATCCGATCTCTACGCCCTTTCCGCCGTTGAACTCATATCGCAGAACCTGTTCAAGGCTCTGGAGGACGACTCGGATCGACGGGAGATAATGATGGCCAGTCTGGAGGCAGGCCTGGCCTTTTCCAACGCCAGCTTGGGAGCGGTCCACGCCATGGCCCACGCATTGGGCGGTTATCTGGACCTGCCCCACGGAGAGTGTAACGCCTTGTTGTTGCCAACCGTGGTGGACCGTAATTTTCACGGAGCTCCCTCCAGGTATAGAGAGTTGGCTCGGAGGATATCGGTCCCGGTGGACGGTCTCTCCGACGACGAGGTTCGGGGCAGGTTGGTAAGGGCCATTAACGGTCTTAGGGAGTCTTCCGGGATATCCGGTGGTCTGAGGGCCAGAGGCGTGACGGAGGATCAGATTCCCCTATTGGCTTCACATGCCTTCGACGACCCCTGTATGGTAACCAACCCGGTCAGGCTAGAGAGAGAGGATCTGGAGGATCTGTATGTCAGAGCGCTTTGAGGGCAGAGGAGGAGACGGGCGGGAGGACGCCGACCTTCGGTTGAAGATCGTGGGTTTGGGAGGCGTATCCGGCAGGAAGAGCTATTATCCCGAGCTGCAGAGAAAGGTCCGAGAGCTGGAGTGGGAGATAGAAGAGCGTCGTCTCGCGGAGGACGAGCTGAGGCGACTTCGTGCTTATCTGGAGAACGTCATAGACTCTATGCCCTCGGTCTTGGTGGCGGTCGACCCCGACTTTAACGTGACTCAATGGAATAGAGGAGCAGAGGTGTTGACCGGAGTGGAGGAAGCGGACGCTTTGGGCCGATCTCTTGTGTCGGTCTTTCCCGAGTTGGAGGCTCAGTTGGACAGGATAGGGCAGGCTCTGTTGGACAGGGAGCCCCGATTTATGAAGAAGGTTCCATCCTCCTCCGAGGGGGAAGGGCGTTTTGAGGACATAACGGTCTATCCCCTTATAGCTAACGGCCTACAGGGTGCGGTTATTCGAATAGATGACGTCACGGAGCAGGTTCGTCTGGAGGAGATGATGATACAGTCGGAGAAGATGCTCTCGGTAGGAGGGTTGGCAGCCGGTATGGCTCACGAGATAAACAACCCTCTGGCCGGAATACTTCAGAGCGCCGCCGTCCTAAGAAACAGGTTGCTATCCTCCATGCCGGCGAACGAAAAAGCCGCTGTTGAATCGGGCATTGACATGGAGGGACTGTGGCGGTATCTGGACTCCAGAAAGATACCGGATATGCTGGACGCCATACAGGAATCCAGCGAGAGGGCCGCCGGGATAGTCAAGGAGATGCTCAGTTTCGCCAGAAAAGGGAAGGACCATCTTCCCTGCGATCTTCCATCACTGATGGATCGAACTTTGGAGCTGGCCAAAAACGATTATGACCTGAAGAAAAAGTTCGATTTCAGGGGGATCGAGATCTTTAAAGACTACGACGACGATCTTCCCGATGTCAGATGCGAGCCGGGGCAGATTCAACAGGTCCTGCTGAACCTGATGAAAAACGCCTCTCAGGCCATGTGGGAGGCCCATGTGGAGAGACCTAAACTCTATCTCTCGATTATCAACAGAGGTGAATACGTTAGACTTGTGGTTCAGGATAACGGACCGGGCTTGTCCGATGAGGTCGCAAGGAGGGTATTCGAGCCCTTTTTCACCACCAAAAAGGTCGGGGAGGGGACCGGCCTGGGTCTATCGGTGTCTTACTTCATCGTGGTTGAAAACCACGATGGAGCGATGTCCCTGGAGAGGCCCGATGGTGGAGGGTGCAGGTTTATGGTGGATCTTCCTGCAGGAGGGGATGAGCGGGTTTGACTCGTGTTATGGTGGTGGACGATGATCTGAGCGTTTGCGCTACTTTAGTGGCTTTCTTGGAGGACTGCGGCTATGAGGTGTACTCCTTCAACTCCGGGGAAAGTGCATACGAGTGGATTCGAACTAACCGGGTGGACGTGGCCGTAGTGGACCTTCGGCTTCCCGCCATGTCGGGGGATCGGCTGATTCTGAACATGAGAGAGCTTTTACCGGATCTTCCCTGCGTGATTTACACCGGTTCTCCCGATTTCGACCCCGGTTCCCAATACGTCGAATTGGAAAACGTACCGGTGTTCAGAAAGCCTCTCGTCGATCTGACCGTACTGTTGGACGAGATTGAGGCTCTTTCCCAGGAGGTGTCGAGTCATGGCGTCGATCATGGTAGTGGACGATAACGTCTCCGTGAGGGAGAGTCTGGCGCTATGCCTAGAGGACTTCGGGCACGTAGTGGTGAAACACTCCTCCGGGGAGGATGCCCTAGAAGCCTTGGAGACCGATGTCCCCGATCTTATGTTGCTAGACATAATGATGCCGGGGATCTCCGGACTGGACGTTTTGGAGCGAGTGGTTCCCCGTTTTCCCGACCTCCCTGTGATAATGGTCTCCGGCGATGGAGACGTGGCCGACGTGGTGAAGGCTATCCGACTGGGTACCTGGGACTATCTGATGAAACCTGTGACGGACGTGGAGATGCTCCGTCACGCGGTGGATCAGGCTTTGGCCAAGGCCTCTCTGAAAAGGGAGAACCGCGAGTATCGTCTAAGGCTGGAGAAACTGGTCAACTCGCAAAACGACGAATTGCGCAGTATCACCGATTCCCTTTGTCTTGAAAGACAGATGGACGGCCTGACAGGACTTCCCAATAGAGTGCTTTTTCTGGACAGGCTCGATATGGCCGTGTCGATGACCCGTCATAACGGGACCATGCTGGGGCTGTTTCTGTGCGATCTCGACGATTTCAGCTATATAAACGGTTCCTTGGGACACTCCGTCGGAAACGAGGTCCTCGTTGCCGTTGGGAACAGGCTGAAGGTCTTCGAGAAAGATGGGGGAACCGTGGCTAGAATAGGGAGCGATGAATTTGCCTTGGTCCTTCCGGGTATAGTGGATCGTTCGGCGGTGTTCAAGACGGCGGAGGATCTGAGTAAAATTCTCTCAGAGCCGCTTTCCTTGGGAGGGCAAAGACTGGACCTCTCTATGGGCTGTGGAGTTGTGATATTTCCGGACGATGGAGACGATGATGACGAACTCCTAACCAACGCAGGCGTCGCCCTTCAGGCCGCAAAGATCTCCGGCAAGGGGTCGTTTCGTCTTTTCTCTCAGTCTCTCTCCCAGGAGGCACAAAGCTATTTCCATGTAGGGGCTCACATCAGAGAGGCCATCGACCTGGACGAGTTCAAGGTCTATTATCAGCCTACCGTGAACGCCAGGACAGGAGATATCAACGGAATGGAGGCCCTTCTTCGTTGGCGATCCAGTCGACTTGGGAGGTTCGTTATGCCAGACGAGTTTATCCCTGTGGCGGAGCAACTGGGGATAATCATTCCCCTTGGAGAGTGGGTTTTACGAAGAGCCTGTTCTCAGTCCCTGAACTGGCTGGAGCTATTTCCAAACCTGCGGCTGTCGGTCAACCTGTCTGCGCGCCAATTCAGCGACCCTGCACTTGTCAGCAAGGTGGAGCAGATCCTTCAGGAGACCGGTTTCCCCTGTGGCTCGTTGGATATGGAGCTTACCGAAAACGTACTCGTAAAGTCCGAGGATCGGGCGGTGGAGGTCATGAATAATCTGGTCAGAAGGGGGATCGGCATATCCATAGATGACTTCGGTACAGGCTATTCCTCTATGGCCTACCTGAAAAGCTTTCCCGTTCGCCGTCTGAAGATCGACAGGTCTTTCATCTCCGGTATCCCCGAGGACAAGGGAGATCTGGCTATAGCCGAGGCAGTGGTTACCCTGGCACACTCTCTGGGCAAGGAGGTAGTAGCCGAGGGGGTCGAGACGGCGGAGCAGATGAGGATTCTAGGATCTATAGGATGCGATGTTTTACAGGGTTACCTTTTCAGCCCTCCGGTTCCTCACGATCGATTCGATACCCTTCTTTCGGGTGGGCCTATTAGATCGAAAAGCCCTCCCAAATCGATGGAGTAGGACAATAGACGATAAATTCGGCAGGGGCCTTTTTGCGATGTGGAAATTTCCACTTGCAAAAAGGCTCCTTTCTTTTGTAGAATTACCAGATCTTTCTTTTTATCCTGGCACGAGGAGTGATAGCTATGTTGATACTTATTTCCGACGCGTTCGATCCATCCCTTCCCGATCGTCTGTCCCGTTTTGGCGAGGTCACCGACGATACAGGCAGGCTTTCCGAGGCAGATGTCGTCTTGGTTAGGAGCAAGACCAAGTGTACCAGGGACTATATCGAGAAGGCCTCCAACCTCAAGCTGATAATAAGGGGTGGGGTCGGCACCGACAACATAGACAAGGAGTTCGCCGCCTCCAAAGGAATCTCGGTGAGAAACACTCCCAAGGCATCGTCCGTCGCTGTGGCGGAACTGGCTTTCGCCATGATGCTGGCGGTCCCCAATCGTCTCGTCGAGGCCCACAACTCCATGGCTTCAGGTGCCTGGGAGAAAAAGAAGCTTAAGAGGACTGAGCTTTGCGGCAAAAAGCTCACCCTTTTCGGCCTGGGAAACATAGCTGCTGAGGTAAGCAAGAGAGCTTCGGCCTTCGGAATGGAGGTCTTCGCCTACGATCCGTTCGTGGATTCCGATAGAGCGTCCAATTTGGGGGTAACTCTCGTCTCGGATGTCAAGGAGGCGGTTTCGAAAGGGGACTACATATCCCTCCATCTGCCTCTGACCGACGATACCAGAGGGTTGATAAACTCGGACGTCATTGGAGCCATGAAGGACGGTGCGGTTTTGGTGAACACCGGGCGGGGTCTGTGCGTGGACGCCACATCTGTTGCTGCCGCCCTTGAGAGCGGCAAGCTGGGAGCCTACTGTACCGACGTGTGGCCCAGCGATCCTCCCGCCGAGGACTATCCCATATTGAAGGCGCCCAGGGTCCTTATGGCCCCCCACATAGGAGCCAGCACATCGGAAAACCTCCTTCGTATCGGCGACGAGGTTGAGAGCATAATCCAGGAGAACCTGGAGAAAGGAGTCCTGTAATATGACTAGAAAGCTGAACTTCTATGCCGGACCGTCGGTACTTCCTCTGGAAGTGTTCGAGGAAATCCAGAAGAACATGGTGGAGTACGGCGACTCGGGCCTCTCTCTCATAGAGACCAGTCACAGAAGCGCCACCTACGACGAGGTACACATGGGAGCCATCTCGCTTATAAGGGAGCTTTTCGCGGTTCCGGATAACTACAAGGTGCTTCTCCTTGGAGGTGGGGCTACACTTCAGTTCGGGATGATACCGATGAACTTTCTTCCCAAAGATGGCCATTGCGATTTCGTAGTCTCCGGTTCATGGTCTAAAAAGGCCTACGACGACGCCAAGAAGATCGGTTCGGTAAACGTCCTCTTCGATGGCAAATCCGAGGGGTATGTGTCTTTGCCCGATGCCGGAGATGTTAAACCGTCGGACGGATCGTCCTATGTCTACATCACCTCCAACGAGACGATAGGAGGGGTCCAGTGGAAGGATTGGCCCGATACGGGAGACGTCCCGCTGTTCTGCGATATGTCCAGCGATATAATGAGCCATCCCGTTCCTGTGGAGAAGTTCGGACTGATATACGCCGGAGCCCAGAAGAACCTCGGCCCCGCCGGGGTGACCATCGTGATTGTACGGGATGACATACTGGAGCGTTGCGCCGACGGTCTTCCAGCCTACTTGGATTACAGGACCCACGCTAACAAGGACTCCCTTTACAACACCCCGCCGGTCTTCCCCATCTGGGCTATGAAACTGGTCCTGGAGAGGATGAAACGAATCGGCGGCATAGAGGCCATGGCCAAGCACAATCGTGACAAGGCCTCCCTTGTCTACGACGTAATAGACGGCAGCGACGGTTTTTACCGTTGCCCTGTGGACGAGAGATACCGTTCCGAGATGAACGTAGTGTTCCGTCTTCCCTCGGAGGACCTGGAGAAGGCCTTCGTCGCCGAGGCCACGTCGAAGGGCATGATGGGGCTCAAGGGACACAGAAGCGTCGGAGGCTGCAGGGCCTCGCTTTATAACTCCATGACCGTCGAGGGCGCCGGGGAACTGGCCGAGTTCATGAAGGGCTTCATGAAGGAGAAGAGGTAAGCTCCTATGGCCGATGCCAGAGACAGATTGTCTGCCCTGGGCGTCGCCGTGCCGAATGTATATCTTCCCGGCGACGGCGTATCCCTCGAAACCTGGTCCGTGGTAGCCTGCGATCAGTTCACCTCCGAGCCGGACTATTGGAGTAAGACGGAGGAACTGGTAGGAGACTCTCCCTCGGCCCTCAGGATAATTTTGCCGGAGGCCTATCTCGAGAAGGGACGGATCGAGGACCGAATCTCCGCCATAAACGATACTATGAGGGGCTATCTGGACAGAGGTGTTTTGGCCGAAGTGGGCGAGAATTTTATCCTGGTTGATCGATCCACTACCTTCGTTTCGTCCCGAAAGGGGCTGATCCTGGCTGTCGACCTGGAAAACTACAGCTTCGACAAAGGAGCGGAGGCCATGATTCGTCCGACCGAGGGTACCGTATTGGAGAGGATCCCTCCCAGGATGGACATCAGGAGAGGTGCTGTCATGGATATGCCTCATATCCTGCTCCTGGTGGACGACCCGAAGGGGACATTGATAGAGACCCTGTATAACCGTCGAAACGACATGGAGAAGGTTTACGATTTCGAGTTAATCCAAAATGGCGGCCACATCTCTGGCTGGAGGGTTCCCGGCGAGATGGAGAACTCAATAGCCGAGGCGTTGGAAGGACTCCTGTCCAAGGGATTGCTTTTCGCCGTCGGAGACGGAAACCACTCTTTGGCTGCTGCAAAAGGCATCTGGGAGGAAAACAAGGCCGCTGGAGCTCCAATGGACCATCCGTCCCGTTGGGCTCTCGTGGAGGTGGAGAACGTCCACGACGAAGGGCTGCCGTTCCACCCGATCCACAGGGTTCTCTTCGGCCTGGAGCCGGAGCGTTTCGTGGAGGATATGGCTAAAGCCTTGGGGGGAAGCTTCAAGGCTGGCGCTCCCGTTACCGTAAGAGACGGAGACGAGCACAGGATAGGGATCTCCTACGGGACGACCGAAGGAAGCCTTTCCTTCGTTAAGAGTGGCCCGGAGTTGACGGTGGAGCACGTCCAGGCATTTTTGGACGACTATCTTGAAGGCCATGATGGCGTTGCCGTAGATTACATTCACGGTGAAGACGTTGTATCTCAGCTTTCCAGGGCGGATGGAAATATCGGAATTCTACTGCCCGACGTGGACAAGGAGAGTTTTTTCGACAGGATCCGTAACGTAGGACCCTATCCCAGAAAGACGTTTTCCATAGGTGAAGCTTCGGAAAAACGGTATTATCTGGAGACAAGAAGGCTTACCATGGATTGAATTAAGCTAGAAAATAGGCGCCCCGTTCTCCTGACGGAGCGCCTTTTTTTGACCTCTCATGGTATCGATGGTATAATAAATAGAGTTTATTTATCATGTAGTCAATAAATTCCCTTTCCCTTTTTCTTTATGTTTTTCAATCGGTATTTATGAAGGTCGTTTAGGCGGCCATAGCCCCAAAGGAGGTATGCAATGCCATATCGTAATCGTTACGTGATAGGTTTTCTGGCGGCCCTTATGTGTTTCATGTCCCTTCCCGCCATGGCGGCAAAGGTCCCCACCATCAAGATGGGTGATTTCAGCTGGGATAGCGTTCAGCTTCATAACAGGATCGTCGGTTTCGTTCTGGAACACGCTCTGGATGTGGAGGTCGAGTACGAGTTCGCCGAGACCATGCCTATCTTGATGGGCATGTCCAGAGGCGATGTAGACGCTACCACCGAGATTTGGTCCGACAACATAAAGGAATCTTGGGAAAAGCTGTTGAACGAAGGCAAGGTTCTCGATCTCGGGACCACCTATCCGGACGCCGTTCAGGGATGGTACGTGCCTACCTATGTCGTCGAGGGAGATCCCGAGAGAGGGATAGAACCCATGGCTCCTGATCTCAAGACCGTCGAGGACCTGAAGAAATACAAGGATCTTTTTGTTCCTAAGGCTGGAGGAGACAAGGGCAAGGGACGTTTCTACAACGGTCCGACCGGCTGGGTTACCTACACGGTGAACACGGTCAAGCTGAAGGCCTATGGGCTTGACGAATACTACGAGAACTTCAGCGCCGGTTCCTCCGCCGCTCTGGCGACCGCCATATTCTCGGCTTACGAGAAGGGCGAGCCGGTTTTCGCCTACTACTGGGAGCCCACTCCTCTCATGGGGATGTTGGATATGACCATGTTGGAGGAGCCAGCCTACGAGCATATAAAATGGGACGAGAAGACCTACGATTGTGCCTTCCCTCCCTCTAAGGTACACATAGGGGTCAGTACGGCATTAATCGAGAAATGCCCTCAGGCCGTCACTATATTGGCCAATTATGAGTCTACTCTCAGTCAGACCAACGCTGCTTTGGCCTACGTGGAGGAAAACAACACCTCCATCGAAAAAGGGGCTATCTGGTTCTTGAAAAACTACCCCGATCAGTGGAAGAACTGGTTCCCCATTGCCAACGATTCCAGGATAGAAAAAGTGGAAGCGGCCTTGAAAAAGGAAAAACTCTAGATATATACCGAGGGATAGGGAAATATAAAGGGGACAGGCGTTTTCGTCTGTCCTCTTTCGTTGATATCGCAACGATGGACCGGAAGCGTAGGAGCTAGGCGCTATTTTAAGGACCTTGGGGGGCTCTTTATGGTCAGGTACGGATTCGACTCGGAGAAATATCTCAGGCGGCAGACGGACGCGATCCTACGTCGAATGGAGGAATTTGACAACAAGCTTTATATAGAGTTCGGGGGAAAACTCATGTTTGACTATCACGCCGCCAGGGTTCTGCCCGGTTTTGAACCGAACGTGAAGATGAAGCTCCTTGAGAGATTCAGAGATCAGCTCGAGGTCGTGATATGTATATACGCCGGGGATATCGAGAGAAAGAAGATGAGGGCCGATTTCGGCATCACCTACGACATGGACGTTCTCAAGATAATAGACGACCTGACAGAGAGGGATATTGCGATAGGGGCCGTCGTGATAACCCGTTTCGACGATCAGCCTGCGGCAATCATGTTCAGAAATAAGCTTGAGCACAGAGGGGTCAAGGTCTACGTCCATAGGTCCACAAAAGGATATCCTACCGACGTGGATACCATAGTAAGCCCCGAGGGTTACGGGGCCAACCCCTATATCGAGACGGAGAGACCGGTAGTGGTGGTTACCGCTCCCGGGCCAGGAAGCGGAAAGCTGGCTACCTGTCTTTCACAGCTGTATCACGAGCACGGGAGGGGTGTCAGGGCTGGTTACGCCAAGTTCGAGACCTTCCCCGTCTGGAATATGCCTTTGAAGCACCCTGTCAACGTAGCATACGAGGCCGCTACGGCAGACATTGGAGACGTGAACCTGATCGATCATTTTCATCTGGAGGAATACGACGAGAGGACGGTAAACTACAACAGGGATCTCGACGCCTTCCCCCTGCTCAGGCATATCCTGGAGAAGATAACCGGAGAACGCTCCCGCTATCGCTCTCCTACCGACATGGGGGTCAACCAGATTTTCTTCGGTATAGACGACGACGATGCGGTTCGAACGGCGGCGACCCAGGAGATAATACGCCGATATTTTCATTACTCCTGCGACTACCAGTCCGGGGCCGTGGAGAAGGCGGCGGTGCAGAAGGTATCCATCCTGATGGAGGAACTAGGGGTGAAGCCGGAGGATCGTTCGGTGGTGATCCCCGCCAGGAATGCCGCTCGGGGCGCAAAGGCCAAGGGGAAGGGGGCCGACGGGGTCTTCTCCGGTGCAGCCATGGAACTCGCGGACGGCACGGTCGTGACTGGAAAGAACTCCCATCTGTTTCACGCCGCGTCCAGCCTGGTCATAAACGCTGTGAAGATACTGGCCGGCATTCCCGACGGGATCGACCTTCTCTCCATAAACGTCATAGATTCTCTGGGGCACCTAAAGAAGGATATCTTGGGAGACAAGATGTTAGGGTTGGATCTGGAGGAGACGATGACCGCCCTCAGCATCTGTGCGGCTACCAATCCTGTCGCGGCCGAGGCGGTGGAGAAACTCAGGGAATTGGAGAACTGCGAGGTTCACCTCTCCCATATTCCCTTGCCAGGAGACGAGGTCGCTTTCCGTAAATTGGGGGTGAACCTCACCAGCGATCCCTGTTTTGCCTCTCGTTGTCTTTTCGATAGATAAACGAGGCGTGGTCCCGCGGACCACGCCTCGTTTATCTGTTACATTTGGATAACCGTGGCGCCCCAGGAGTAGCCTACTCCGAAACCGCAGACGAGGACGGTATCGCCTTTTCCCAGCCTCCCCGAATCCTGCGCTCTTCTCAAGGCCAGGGGT
Organism: Dethiosulfovibrio peptidovorans DSM 11002; assembly: GCF_000172975.1. Lineage (NCBI taxonomy): Bacteria > Thermotogati > Synergistota > Synergistia > Synergistales > Dethiosulfovibrionaceae > Dethiosulfovibrio > Dethiosulfovibrio peptidovorans. The sequence goes on along the minus strand of NZ_ABTR02000001.1, from coordinate 398,961 downwards.
ATCGATGAGCTGACGGTGTTCCCCGTTTCCTCCATGTCCACGACGAACCGTTCCTCCGGTATCTCCATTGTCTCCCGCAGTTTCTCCAACATCATGTGGGTCGCCTGATGGAAGACGAACAGGTCGATTTCTTCCATGGAGAGCCCGTTGTTCGAGAGACATCTCTCTATCACCGGTGGAACCTCTCTGACAGCGAAGGCGAAAACCTCCGGTCCGTTCATGTACAGGTTTTCCTTGGTCCTGGAGTTCCCGTATCGGTTCGTGTACAGCTCCTTGGTCTCTTCGCAACAGGGAGAGACCGTTCCGCCGGCTGGTATTATAAGGTTGCCGTGACCTGCTCCGTCGGTTCCGAGGACGAATCTGCCTATTGTCCCGGGCGCTTCTTCCGGTTCGGTCGAAACAAGGGTCGCAGTAAAGCCGTCTCCGAAGATCGTCCTGGTGCTCTTGTCCCCGGGATGGACGTATCTGGTAAGGACGTCTCCGGTGATAAGGAGCACCTTTTCGGCCATGCCCGATTTGACCATGGCCGAGGCCATGTAGAGTCCGTAAACGTAGCCGGAGCATCCCAGATTGTAATCCAAGGCGCCGCAGTCCTTTCTTAGCCCCAGCTTATCGTGGACGATGCAGGCGGTGGAAGGCATTATGTAATCCGGTGTCTCGGTGCAGAGAAGGAGCATGTCCACCGATTCCCTAGGTGTGCCCGATTCCTGGAAAAGCCTCTCCGCCGCGGCGGTCCCGAGGACCGATGCCGTCTCGTCTTCTCCGGCTATGGGCCTTTCGTCTATGCCGGTCTTGCTCTTTATCTTGTGTTCCGTCCAGGTACCGAATTCCTCCACCAGATCCCGGTTCGTCAGTTTTCTTTCCGGCAAATGGTAACTTACATGAGCTATCGCGGCTTCTCTTCTCTCCACGATGATTCCTCCTTTTTTACTCTTGTCTCTAACCTCTTGGGGCTACAGGGAGTTATCATTATACGATAAAAAGCGTCTATTCATAGTACCTGGTCCGAAATACTTCGACAAAAAACCGGAGCCTTAGCCTTAGGCTCCGGTCCGGTTATATCAGAAATTGAGCTCCATTTTACTGTAACCCTCGGGTATGGTAAACAGTTTTTCGTCCTGAGGTCCTTCCTCTATATCGACGTATTCCATTGTGATCGTTCCCATAGGAGTCTCCGACACGGCCTTGACGGCGGTCTTGAGTTTGGGGGAGAACCATATGGTGGAAGGTCCGAATCCCTCCTCCTGGGGGGTGTGTCTGTATACGTCGCATCTATACTTTCCGACGGTCTCCGACGGAAGCCTCTCTATTTTTCCGTCCTCGTCGGACATGGTCTGTCCTACCTCCATTTTCAAATCCTCAGGGGAGTTTAGGGTCGATTGGCTCTCCTCGCTTTCCTCGTCCTCTCCCATCTCGATGTAGATTTTCTCTGCCGGTACTATGGAGTAGGTCTTGCCTGTTTCCTCGTCAAAGAGGATCACCGCCTCCGGTTGTTCGTGCCGGTGCCATTTTCCCTTGACGAATATCTTGGCTTTGAAGGTCCCTTCCGAACTCTTCGTGACCATGGTGGCCGAGTACTCCGCTGCCTGGACGGAAGTCGCTATAAGAACAGATATCAGCAGGGTTATGGATATGATCGTTTTTCTCAACTAGGTTACCTCCTTTGTCTTGTCCTCGGTGAGGTTCGGATGGATGTTACCTCGGTTCTGTCTTTTTAGACAGGGCCATCGGTCTCAATGCCTCTAGTCCGGCGTAGAGAACGGTCTGGAGAACCTTTATCCTTGCGTGTAATTTCGAGTTGGCCTCGACGATAGTCCAGGGAGCGTAGGTGGTGCTGGTGCGCCAGAGCATCTCCTCCACTGCTTTCTCGTATTGGTCCCATTTTTCCCTGTTTCTCCAGTCCTCTTCCGTTATCTTCCACTGCTTGTCCTCGTCCTCTTCTCTAGCCTGGAAACGATTCAGCTGTTCCTCTTTGTCTATCTGAAGCCAGAATTTCACGAGAACCGCTCCGAAATCGTGCCATTGTTTCTCCATCTCGTTTATCTCGCTGTAAGCTCTCTTCCACTCGATAGGGGAGCAGAACCCCTCGATCCTCTCCACCAGTACCCTCCCATACCAGGTTCTATCGAATATGGCTACGTGACCAGCTTTGGGAAAAGCCTCCCAAAACCGCCATAGATAATGGTGTTTTTTCTCAAGGTCGTTGGGAGCTCCTACAGGGATTACCTGATAACCTCGGGGGTCCATCTTCTGGGTGAGTCTCTTTATGCAGCCCCCTTTTCCCGCTGCGTCCCAACCCTCGAACGCCACTATCATCGGCCGTCTTTCCCGATATAGGGCGTATTCCATCTCTCTTATCCTCTCTTGAAGGGACGAGAGTTTTTTCGAGTATTCTTTTTTCGGTATGTCCAGAGATAGGTCGACATTGGATAAAACCGTCGGGGTGTCGATTTTCTCCTCCAGATCGCTGGTCTCGGTTTGTCCTACGTGAACGGGAGCAGGATTCGTCCTGTCCAGACGCTCCTCTAGCGCCCGGGCTACGGTGGACAGGACCTTAGCCGTAGCGAATCGTCTGTCGTGTGCTTCCACTATCGTCCACGGAGCGTAGGCTCGATCGCTTTCCCTTATGATGGTCTCCATCACCGGCATTATGTCGTCGTAGTCTTTGTAGGCGTTGAGCCCCTCTTTGTCCCGTACCTCCTGGGCCAGGTCGTTTTTCTTCAGCCGTTTCAGCCTTTTCTTCTGTTCGGATCTGTTTATGTGGAGAAACAGCTTTATCAGCAGGGTTTCGCCGTTTACGATCTGCCGTTCGAAGGATCTTATCTCCTCCATTTTCTCTGCTATAAGTGCCGCTCCGTCCTTTTCGTTCAACCGCCACGAGTCCATAGCCTCTCTGTACCACGAGCGGTTGTAGATGGCCATCCTCCCTCCCGGAGGCTGCATCTTCCAAAAGTGGTACATAGGAGGGTAGAATTTATCGGAGACGATCGTATCCGTCACGTTGTATACTGAGAAACCTCTAGGGTCCAGGGGCAATATGAGTTCGTTCATGAGTGCCCCTTTACCGGATCCCTCCCATCCCTCGAACACCACCATTACAGGGATATCGGCATCTCTCTGTCCTCTCTGGAGCTCTCCCAGTCTCTTGGTGAGGTCGTCTTTCATGTCTGAGAAATTCTCTTTATTCAGTTTTCTGGAAAGATCTATCTTGTCCAACATCTCGGGGGCACCTCCTTCATTTTTACCTCTCTGTAACTTTGAATTTATCGATGTGGCTGTAGACTGTTTTAAGGTCCCAGCCCTTGACACAAAGAGCTCGATAGCCTAGTTCTATTTATAGCGGTATTTTCATTATAGCTTTTTTATCGTCCTTTTGACGAGAGAGGGAGGGTACACATGTCCGATTCGAAAAATCTGCCCGATTTACACAACCCCGATCTATATATCAACAGAGAGCTTAACTGGATAGATTTTGACGAGAAGGTTCTGGTAGAGGCCATGGACAGAGATAATCCTCTTCTGGAAAGGGTCAAGTTTCTGTCCATCTTCCATAACAACCTGGACGAGTTTTTCATGGTCCGCGTGTCCGGGCTGGTGCAACAATACATAGAGGGGGTCAAGGAACTTTCGGTAGACGGGTTGTCTCCGGCTGATCAGCTGATGGCGATACGTTCCAGGCTGTCTTATCTGTTGGATCGGGCGGATAGCTGTTGGGATAATCTGAAGGCCGAGCTGCTGGAAAAGGGAATTCCGATAAAAAATTACGCCGAGATCTCCGAGGACGTCAAAGAAGGTCTGAGGAGGTATTTTATAAAGGAGATCTTTCCGGTTATAACCCCTATGGCCATAGATCCCGGAAGGCCCTTTCCCAAGATATCCAATCTTAGCCTTAACTTTCTCGTGATGCTTCAGGATCCCGGCGAGGCCATTCACTTCGCTAGGGTAAAGGTCCCTGATAGTTTCAAACCATTCGTCGCAGTTCTCACCGGCAGCGAGTTCTCCGTCTACCGTAAGTTGGGGCTTACTTTCAGGAGCGGTGGAGAGTCTCTCTGGATAGAGGAGCTGGTAAAAGCCCACATAGACACGCTTTTTCCCGGATACCGTGTTTTGGAGGCCCATCTGTTCCGTATCACCAGAAACGCCGATATCGAGATCGCCGAGGACGATGCAGGCGATCTCATGGAGGCCGTGGTGGAAGGGGTCGAACGGCGTCATTTCGCCAACGTCGTGAGGCTTGAGATCTCCTCCGACATGCCAAAGGAGATGCGCCATTTCCTGATGGGACGGCTCCACCTCGAGAAGTGGCAGATATTCCGATGTAAGAGACAGATGGGGATGTCCCGTATAATGCAGTTGGCCGGATTGGACAGGCCTGACTTGAAGGACGAGCCCTTTCGCCCCAGGTTGCCCTATCCTCTATCGGGAGTAGAGCCGTTACTTCCTCAGATAAAGAAAAGGGATTTGGTGTTCTATCACCCCTACGATAGCTTCTCCCCGGTCTTGGATTTCATAAGGCGCGCCGCTTCGGATCCGAACGTACTGGCGATAAAGCAAACTCTGTACAGAACCGGTTCGAACTCCCCCATAGTGGCGGCTCTGATGGAGGCTCGTCGTAACGGCAAACAGGTGACGGTCGTGGTGGAGCTGAAGGCCCGGTTCGACGAGGAGCAGAACATAGTGTGGGCTAAAGCACTCGAGGACGCCGGCGTACACGTCGTCTACGGTCTGTTGGGCTTTAAGATTCATGCCAAGCTATGTCTGGTCATAAGAAGGGAACAGAACAGGCTCCGTCGTTACGTCCATATAGGTACGGGTAACTACAATCCTGGGACCGCCAAGGTATACGCCGATCTGGGTTTTTTTACCTCTCGTTCCGCCATATGTGCCGACGTAACCGAGCTTTTCAACGCCATGACCGGCTTCTCCCACCAGCAGGATTACAGAAAAATTCTGGTCTCCCCTATGACGACTAGAAAAGGAATAATCAGCAGGATATACAGGGAGATAGAGAGACAAAAGAGCGATGGAGACGGGTATATCGCCTTTAAGATGAATCAGCTGGTTGATCCTAAGAGCATCAGGGCCCTGTACAGCGCATCCATCGCAGGGGTCAAGGTGGATCTCCAGGTGAGGGGGATATGCTGTCTTAGACCCGGATTACCCGGTATCAGTGAGAACATCAGGGTTACGTCCCTGGTGGGCCGGTTTCTCGAACACGCTAGGATGTTCTATTTTCGAAACGGAGGGGATGACGAACTTTTTATAGGTAGTGCCGATATAATGCCCAGGAATCTGGACAGAAGGGTCGAGGTTCTGACTCCCATCGAGGATCCGAATCTCCGTCGTTCTCTTGTGGACGATCTCCTGATGAGACATCTGGAGGATACCGCCAATGCCTGGGAGCTCCTGCCCGACGGAAGTTACATCAAGGTCTCATGTTCGGACGGGGGATATGCTTTCGATTCTCAGAGGTGGATGATGGACCATCGAGAGGGTTGGAATCCTGTCTTGGAGGATGAGTGACGTGAAAGAGCGTGAGAGACACGACTCGTACTGCGGCAGAATCCTGCTGACCCACATGGAGGTTTTGAGGAAAAGCTCGGAAAAGCTTATATCCGGAGATCCCGATGTAGAGTGGCTTCATAAGGCTAGGGTGGCGACCAGAAGGATTCGATCGGTATTGGAGCTAATGGATGGTCTGTTCTCCGAATTGGATCTCAAGGGATGGAGAAGGAAATTCAGGGAGCTCGGCAGAGGTTTGGGAGAGGCCAGAGATCTGGATGTTAGGATGGAATTTCTATCCGACGAGGAAAAATGCGGCTACGATGGAACCGTAGGGATCGCTAGACTTTCTCTCAGACTGAGGCAGAGGAGGGAGGCCTTGAATCCTTTTTTATTGGATGTCGTCGAAAGTTCCCTTCGGTGGAATCTCTGGGCTGCGGTGAGCGATCGCCTAAGCCCTCTGATGGGTAAAAGCTACCTGGACGACGGCAGAGAAGACGATTTCCCCAGGGAGTGGATAGACTTGGCTCTGGATGACAGGACGTTGAGGGTCGTCGGTCACGATGCCTTCGTGCGAAGCGGATACAATCGAGATTTGTGGCATCGCCTGAGAAAAGACGGCAAAAGGCTTCGCTATACCATGGAGATATACGATCCTGCCATAGGGGGAGGCTTCAAAAAGTCCATCTCTATCCTGAAGGAGATGCAGGATAGACTGGGGCTTATCCACGATCTGGACCTCTGGATCGAGTGGCTGCCGATTTTTCTGGAGGATGAAAAGGAGAGGACCAGGGTTTATTTCGGCCATCTCAGGGGATTTCGCAAGATCGAATCGGACGTGAAAGCCTTTCGGAATTCATTGACAGACCGTTTTTCCTCCGAGAAGGTCTTTTTTATGGAATGGTGGCGAGGACTTTCGGAGGATCGGTTTTGGAACGGTTTGTTAGGAGATGAAATCTAAGGAGGAGGTGGCTCGATGGGACCGGGAGAGGGAAACGACAGGAGAGCCGCTTTTATAGATCTAGGGACGAACTCCGCCAGGGTTTTGGTCGTCTCTCTGCGTAACGACGGAGTTTTCCACGTGCTGTCGGATCAAAAAGAGTCGGTCCGCCTCGGCGAGGGCGAGTTCAAGACTAATAGGTTGACCTCAGATGCCATGGACAGAGCGATCCTGGTGCTGAGTCGTTTCGCTCAGTTAGCCCGGAGCCTGGGAGTCTCGGACGTTATGGCCGTAGCTACCTCGGCCACGAGGGACGCGGAAAACGCCGATGTCTTTATCAACAGGGTTAAAAAAGAAGCTGGTCTCGATCTGAAGATTATATCGGGACTGGAGGAGGCCAGGCTTATACACCTGGGAGTGGCCAGAGGCTACCATCTAGGTAACGACGAAGCTCTCTTTATAGATATTGGCGGAGGAAGTACCGAGCTTATCCTGGGAGGACAGAACGATTTTTCCTTTCTGGATTCCCTAAAGGCCGGGACTATAAGGCTTTATAACGATTTTTTCCCCTCCGACTATGTTGGCCCTGTCTCGAAAGAACTCTACAGGGACATGAAGCGCTACGTAAGAGGACGAGGAATCCGCTCTTTAAAACACATAAGGTCGTCTCAGTTCAAGAGGGTCTTCGCGTCATCCGGAACGGCCAGACATCTACAGGAAATCGCTGCCGGGCTTTTTCCCGACTTGATAGACGTTCCCGTGGACGGTCCTGTCCTGTCCCTGGATGCGTTGAGAAAGGTCTCTCGAGTTTTATGTCCTATGTCCGCCGACGAAAGGGAAAAGGTAAAGGGCGTGTCCAGCCGAAGAAAGGACATAATAATAACCGGTGCGGCTATCATGGAGACCGTTATGGAGGAGCTCAGCCTCGACAGGGTTACCGTGACCGACAGAAGCCTTAGAAACGGTATGCTTGAGGATTACCTAGTGAAACACGGTCTGATTGAGGGACTTTCCATCAGGGAGGAGAGCGTACTTCGGCTGGGGCGCTCATGTGGGTTCGACGAACGACACGGAAGGCATATCGCCAAACTGGCTCTGGACCTGTTCGACAGTTCCGGGAAATTAGGGCTCCACGATCTAGGGGCAGGTGCGAGAGAGCTTCTTTATTATGCCTCTTTGCTGCACGATATAGGCATGTTCCTTTCCTTCAGCGATCACCATCACCATGGCGCGTATATTGTGAGAAACGCCCAGTTGTTGGGCTTTACCGACATGGAGCTTCAGATTATGTCCTCTTTGGTCAACTATCACAGAGGAAAGAGGCCCAAAAAAAGCGATCCCATGATTTCCGGTCTCGATGGCTGGGGAGTCGCGATAGTAAGAAAATGCGGCGTTTTTTTGAGGATGGCCGAGAGCATGGACAGGAGCCACCGGTCTATCATCGAGGGGGCTATATTCGAGAGCGAGGGTAAGAGGGTTCGTCTATCCTTGAGCCTGAGAGAACCGGAGGAGTGGGAGCTGGAGAGATGGGCCGTCGAGAGGGATATGACGGATTTCAAGAAAATTTTCGGGAGAACTTTTTCCCTTCTAGCGGTATAATATCCCTATCTTCTGATGGAGATGGGGGAATGATTTTGAACAATAGGCGACTTTTTATAGGTTCTCTAGAGCTTGACGGACGTATCGATCGTGGCTACGTATTGGCCAATGGAGATAGGATAGAGGCGGTAGGATGGGGAGAGTTGACCGTTTCCGGGTCGGTTCCCGTAAGGGTATTCCATCCCGATGCCGTGATTCGACAGGGCCAGTTCAACGCTCATTCTCATCCGGAACAATCCATATATGTCGATATGGTCGATCCCGCCTGGGATCTGGGTATCTGGTGTCGTAACACCATCTACCGTTACAGTCCCTTTCTCACTCCTAGGCAGGTTCGGCTGGCATGCCGAAGGGCTTTTTCCAGGATGGCCCTTTACGGTACGTCGACGGTCATGGTCTCCTTCTACCTGCATAACGGCAGGGGAAACCTGTACGATAGAGAGGTCATAGCAGCGGCAAGGGACGTCGGGATCAGGCTTATCTTTGGCAGGATGACCTACGATGTGATATCCAAGGATGCCTATGAGGGTAAGAGGAGGTCTCAAGAAGGATATTACGAGACTGCCGAGAACGGAGAGAGGTATCTCAGGGAGCTTATGGAACTTGAGGGATCCGATGTTGTGGTCGCACCGGCGGTTCACAGCATGCACGGTTCCACCAAGGACGCTATCGTGACCGCCCTCCGTGTTGGCTACGAGTTGGATCGTCCCGTCCAGTTTCATCTATCGGAGGACAAGGGAGATGTCGATATATCCCTTGATAATTATGGATGTCGTCCTGTGGAGTTTCTGGATTCTCTGGTGAGTTCAGGCAAGGTCCCTGGGCTGGATAAAATGATTGTGTCCGATTGTTGTTGGGTGGATGAAACGGAGAGGGGCTTGATGGCCGATAGAGGAATTTCCGCAGTCGTGAATCCCAGGATGAACGATAGGGTTGGAGTCGGTTTTCCCGATCTTCCTGGCCTGGTCGATTCCTCTATTCCCCTGTTTCTCGGAACCGACGGAGAGGCTAGCAACGACGATCTGTCGTTGGAGAAAGAGAGATCCTTCCTCATAAATAGGTACGATGGGGTTGTCTCGCGTTCCGTGATCGATGAGATAGGGAAGGGGACATTTGCCTTCGGAGATAAAAAGATAGGACCTTTCAGGCCGGGGCGTCTATGCGATTTCAGGGTGGATGATAAGGACGGAAATACGGTCCATCTTTTCGTAGGAGCATCCCAGGTAGTCCGGGACGGTCGACTGGTAAAGCTCGACTTGGAGTCCGACGTGGAGGTTCCTTTGAGAGAGGAGATAGAGAAGATGAGAGAGACGGTGGAAATTTAGCCGTTTCTACTCTATAATACCCCTTGCGATGTGTTTTTTGCCCCGTGGTGCAAAGGCAGCACAACGGATTTTGGTTCCGTCGATCCTGGTTCGAATCCAGGCGGGGCAGCCAATGCCTGTAATACCAGTGGTTTAGAGCTTTTGATGGAGTTTAAAATGCCCTCCAATAACGACGGATTTACATAATTTGACGCATTTACTTCAATGAAAAAAGATAGATCCATGGTATGGACGTTAACACAGTAGCCCCGTCTTTTCCCTGTTCCAGCAGGGTTGAAGGTGGGGCTTTTGTTGTACCCTCATTGTAACTATTTTTTCCCTCATAGGAAACACTAGACGGTGGCTATCTTCCCTTGAAATGACTCTGTATGACTCTGTATGACGCTCTATGATGCTCTATGACTACCATCGACATCGTTGGTTAATGTGCATACGCTATATATGGGGTGTGGGGTTTTTGGAGCGTTTGGCGTTATTCCCCTTGTGTTGCAAGGCTTTGTGCCCGTTTTTAGGGCAATGTTGCTCCTTGTAAAAGACCCTATAGTGGTATAATGGATCGTAGGAAATAAAATTTTCTTAAGAGGAGGTGGAGACCATGAAGTGTTTCCCTGCGTACAGGCGGTACAGGCTCAACATGGGTATCGGATCGGACAGGGAGTTATCCCGTAAGGCGGGGCTAGCGGAACAGCGGGTTTCTCTGTGGTTGCACAGTAGGCCATTGCGAGGGGACGAAGCGGAGAAGCTGGCGGCGTTTTTGGGTTGCGAGGCGACGGACATATGGGACCGGGAGACAGGAAGGCCGATTCCGGCGGCGTGACAAAAAGAAAGCCGTCTCCCGAGGGCTGGAAGGCGGCGGAAAGGAGCTGGTAGCGTTGGTTGTTACTCAAGATTATAGCACAGAGTTACTTGTGGATACGAAGGTTATTGATGAAGCTAGGCGTTTGTTGCGGGCGTTATGTCCAGTAGATGGCACGTTTGACGAAGTTGGAGCAAATATTTATAGGGCCTTGGAGGAGACTGTCCGTAAATCTTTAAAAAATCTGTTCAATGGTTCTTCGGTCGATAAATATATCACTACCTTTGATTATTTGAACGGTCTGTGTTTCTCTTCCTCCCTTTCTCCTTTTTTGGGGCATTTCGTGAGGAACGAGCTAGAGAGACTCGTTTTAATGGCAGAGACAATAAACGAGTGTTGTCAGAAAAAACTTCCTACATCCTTGTTCCGAATGGTGATCGAGAGTACAAAGAAAGGGAGAGGTTGGCATGAAAATTGTCTTACAAGGATAGAAACACCTTGTATTGAACACGATGCGGGCCCCTGCATTGCAAGTGTCAAATCCAAAGAAGGAGTGGCTGTCGGTTTTGCTCATAATGGAGTCCGGATACTGGAGTGTTTCAATCTGGAAAGGGGGGAGTTTTCCCCGTGGGCCTCTCCATATGTAAAAAAACACCTTTGGAGGACAGCCCGAGAAATGGGTTTAACTCTAGAAGAAGGATGGGAACTTTCTGTTGATGAACAGCTTAGGTCTGTTTCCCCCGAACTTGTAGACAGATACTCTATATTAGTAGACATGCAGGCTGATGATGTTTGGGCAAGCCACAGGGGCCGTGGGGGTAGTGTCCCTACGCTAGGGGAAATCCTGGGGAGAACCTTTTTCGGGGATCTTGACTCGGGTCTCTCAGCTGAGAGCCCCCCTGAGCAGGTTATTGAGGCACTTAAGGGGATAAGAAGGAAGGCCCGTCCTTATTTTCTTACATACGGAGCCCGCAAACCACCGAGACAACAGATAATCACCGTTCGTCCTTCCCATAGACCTACAAGGCAACGAGCCCCAAGGTCCCATCACCGGTCGGCTGTGTCTACTCGTGGCGGCGACTCGGGAGACGACGAATCTGGAGAATCAGACCCACCGGCCCCACCGTTATCCTGGCGGAGCTGTCCCTATCACCGTTTACCCTCTCATAATCCCCAACTATTAGAACCCCTTCAACTGTTCCCTTGTGGTGACGTATCCCGTGGTCGATATCGGCGACGGTCCCTTGTCGTGGACTCCGGGAGGTGTGCGGCATGACGGCCCGAAGGATAAGCCACAAGAAAGCCATTCTCATGGCCCTACAGAAAGGCGACGTGCTGGACCAGAGGGAAGCCACAGCACGGTGGGATTGCTCACGCCTGGCGGCGAGAATCCACGAGTTACGAAAAGCCGGATACTTGATCCTCTCTGTTCGTCATACCGGTGAAGATCGATTCTCGAAATACTTCCTACTCGATAAGTCCCCGGTGGAGGTGAGGTCATGAGTAAGGCAGATCTGAAACGCTGGTGTGAAGAAATCCTCCCTCATCACATCACTTGGAAGGGCGACGACGGAACCACGAGATCCCCTCTTCGAGAGGATAAGAACCCTTCGTTTTCCGTGAGTCTTGAAGGCCGTTGTTTCAATGATTTCGCCACCGGAGATAAAGGCACCTTTTCGGAACTGGCCGGACGCCTTGGAGTGAATCCCCCGCCATGGGAGGGACCAGGGCACCGGGCCTCTGGAGCTCCCCGCAAGAAGGAAGATTCCCCCGTCGAAGATAAGAAGATCGAGGAGGCCCGGCGTACATGGGGAAGCGGATCACCGGCCCCGGCAGATCATCCCTACCTTGTGGCGAAAGGGATATTCCCTCATGGTTGCAGGATGGAGACCGGCGGGCAGTACGACGGTTGGTTACTTGTCCCTGGGAGATCCATAGAGACCGGTGAGGTCGTATCGGTCCAGAGGGTGACGTACAGAAAGGACGATCGTAACAAGTGGGACAAACGTCACCAAGGACCGAAAAAAGGCACAGTCTGGGCCTGTGGCGATGCTCCTAAAGGAAGCCCCGTAATCCTCACCGAAGGACACGCCACGGCGGCATCGGTGAAGGAGATCGTAGGAGAAGGCTATCAAGTCCTGTGTGTCTTCGGAACAAACAACGTCAAGCCGATAGCTGAGGCCATAAGGCGCAGATCCCCGGATAGACAGATCGTCATAGCCACCGACGGAGACGCCCCAGGGGAAAAGGCGTTGAAGGAGACGGCGAAGGCGGTTCCCGGCGTCCTCCGATGCACTCCCGATAAGGGCATCGACTGGAACGATGCTGTTGTCCAAAGAGGCATAGACGAAGCCCGGAGAGATTTCATGGATCGGCTGAACACCTCCAAAGCGGTAGCGGAAATAAAAGCCTTGGCAGAGGAGGAACGGCGAGAGGTAAAAGCCGTCTCTATCGGTGACATATGGGATACCGAGTATCCGGCTACGAAATGGGCGGTGAACCAACTGGTGCCGGCTGGCCTCTCCATTCTGGCGTCACCTCCGAAGAGGGGAAAGTCCTGGCTGGTGTTGCAGATGGCGCTGGCGGTGTCGGAAGGATATTCCTTTCTCGGGCAGACGACCACACAAGGCCCGGTGATATATGCGGCCTTGGAGGATACCCCGAGAAGGATACAGGACCGTACTAAGGGGCTCTCTATGAGGCGCCCGAGCGATACCCTTTCGTTGGTGTTCGACCTTCCCCCTCTGGACCACGGAGGAATGGAGGAACTGGCTAGGCTGATACTTGAGAAGAACCCCTCTTTGGTGATCGTTGATACGTGGGGCAAGGTGAAACCCTCTCCCGAAAAAGGTCTTAACGCCTTCGAGGCTGATTACAAGATGGCCGGACCGTTGAAAAAGCTGGCCGACAAAACAGAGACGGCTATCCTTCTTGTTCATCATCTCAAGAAAGGGGCAAAGGGTGAGGATATCGAATCCATGAGCGGCAGTATGGGACTTCCGGCGGCTGCTGATGCTCTGATTTTCTTGAAGCGAGGCGAAGGAGAGGATCGAGCAAAGCTGGACCGGCAAGGGCGAGATCTGGATGAAACCGATTCTATCCCCCTCTTGTGGGACAGGCCTGGATGGAGAAGGGCGACGAGCCAAGAGCTGTTTGTCGAGGAGGCCGAATCTCTCCCCGAGAAGGAGGCCGCCATTATCGACTTCTTTGAAGAGATGAACTGTCCCCTTAGCCCTGCGCAGGTGATAAGGGGGCTCAACGAGAGACCTGGAACTATAAAAGCCGGGCTTGCTAGGCTTGTAGAGAAGGGGCTTTTAATCAAAGTGGGGAGGGGTGTGTACGAGTTACCACAAGGAGAGAAAAAAGGTTCTTCGAGAGATCTTTTTCTTGCAACCTCTGCAACCTCTGCAACCTTTGCAACCCCTGCAACCTTTGCAACTTTGCCTGGGGCAGAGGAGGAAAGTTGCAAGGATACAGGGAAAGTTGCAAAAGGCGATTCCCTTGCAACTTTTGATAAACCTTGTGATATCAACGGTTGGGACGGTGAAAGTTGCAAAGTTGCAAAGGTTGCAGATCCCGCCCCTACAAGAGACCCCCATCCTTCTTGTGGAAACGCCTTATCCGTCTCCGAACTGTCCCGCCTGATGGACGAGAGTGTAGAGGATATCCTTATCGGCCTGGATGATCTGAACAAGTGCCGGGAGGAGAACGGATTACCTCCGGCTCTGGAAGTCGATCGAGGGACCGGACAGGTCGCCTTACTTGCACGGTCTCCCGACGGAGATCTACCGGACGATCTGGACGACGAAGAAGACGAAGAGCTGGAGGTAGTGGAGGAGATCCCGGAAGAAGTACCACCGGAGGAAGAGCCCACGAGGGAGAATCCTTCCCCTTGTGGAGACCCTGAAGAGGACGTCCGGGCACCGGGCCCCCCTGATGATCCACCGGAATACCAGACGGACGACCCGGAGTATCTGAATAGCCTTGAATGTCTTGAGCACCTTGAGAATCTGGAAGGGGAGGTAATGTCATGGTGAGTCTTACCGGCGAACAGGTGATAACGGCGATGTTGACCCGTGGAATGTACATGTACATGGACGGTGGCAAGCTGAAAATGGGCTTCCTGAACGGCTCCCGGATTTCCAAGGAAGCGGTGGAGTGGCTGAGACCCTACAAGGAGAAGATCATCAAGGCCCTGGACCGCAACAACGCTTACAGGCTTGATCGGGAAATACGGTCCGGCCTGGGCGGCTGTTGGCTCAAGGATCATATGGAGGCTATGGACAAGCTCAAGGGTAAGGTATCCGGCTGGACGGACCAGAGGTACCGCCTCACCGCCTGGGCGATGGTCCTGGGCAACGGGGCGGCTATCTCCTGGCCGAAGGAGGACGAAGGGGAGATCCCTTCCCCTGTGGAGACGGTATCCCCCGTGAAGGTGGAAGGCGAAAGCCCGGAGACGGAGAGACATACCGGGCGGCTCCCCGTACAGGATATGAGGAGGTGGGCGGTATGAGAATAGACGTCGACTCCCGTCTTAGACTGACAGACCCTCCCGAGGCCCTGGTGAAGGATCTGGTGAGGCGTAGCGAGTGCAGGAACCCTAAATACGACACGGCGGTAAAACAGGGGCGTTCCACCTGGAAGATCCCGGAGAAGGTCATTATGTGGACTCATGAGGCGGGCACCTGGACCTTCCCGAGAGGGTTGACCGGTTGGACGTTGGAACGGCTCAAGGGAACGGGCATAAAGCCACGAGTGGGAGACGGTCGGATATCCCGGCCTCTCTCCCTCTCCTTCACCGGAGACCTTAGGGACTATCAGAAAGGGGCGGTGTCGGAGATGGCCCGCCATTCCTGTGGACTCCTACAGGCTCCCTGTGGAAGCGGGAAGACCGTCATGTTATCGGCCCTGCTGGCTGAAATAGGGCAGAGATCCCTTGTTCTGTGCCACACGGTGGACCTGGCCCGTCAACTTAAGTCGGAGCTGTCCCGGTGGCTTGGACGGCCCGCCGGTCTACTGGGCGGAGGATCGGACGACCTGACCGGAGAGGTGGACGTGTCGACCGTCCAGAGCCTGTACAGCGACGAGAGAAGATCCTCCCTTGTGGACAGGTACGGACTGATAGCCGTGGACGAGTGCCACCACGCACCGGCCCGGTGTTTCTCCGAAGTCGTCGAGGCCTTCCCGGCGGTCTACCGTTTCGGACTAACGGCGACCCCTGAGCGAAGCGACGGACTGACTCCCTTACTTCACGGCGTCATAGGTCCCGGTCGGGCGGCGGTATCTCCGGACGAACTGGAAAGCTCCGGAGTGAGGATAAAAGCCCGTCTCCTGTGGCGACGTGGGGTAGACGTGAACGTCCCGGCGGACAAGTGGACGTTGCTACTCTCCAAGCTGGGAGACGATCCAGGCAGGGCGGCCATACTGGCGGACGTCACGGAAGACCTCCTGAGCGATGGCCATACGGTCCTTGTCCTGGTCCCGAGGGTAAACGCTATCTCCCTTCTGTGCGAAGAACTGGAAGGACGAGGGGTAAAGGCCCTGGGCATCTCCGGAAGGACGAAGAAGGCCGATAGGCCCCGGATACTGGATGCGGTGAGATCCGGAGAGACCAAGGTACTGGTGGCGGTGAACGTGGCGGATGAAGGACTGGACCTCCCGGAGCTGTCGGCGTTGGTGTTGGCGGCTCCTTCCCGGTCTCCTGCGAAGGCGGAACAGAGGATAGGCAGGATACTGAGGCCCTGCGAGGGGAAGCCCGAGCCCGTCCTTGTGGACGTGGTGGATTTTCATGGAGCCCTGGAGTACCAGGCACGTTGTAGGTTCTTCGATGTGTGGCGGCGGCTGTGTGATGGGGCAGAAAAGCCGTCATGGCTGTAGTCGGCATAGATCCCGGACTGAAAGGAGCCGTGGCCGTTCTGGGCGACCAAGTGGACGTTATCGATATGCCCACACGAGGGAAGGAGATAGACGGCCTCTCCCTTGCGGCCTACCTCTCCCGGGTGTCTCCCGGCCTGGCGGTGGTGGAGAAGGTCCATTCAATGCCAAAGCAGGGTGTCCGGTCTACCTTCACTTTCGGAAAGGGCGTCGGTGTGGTCCTAGGCGTCCTACAGGCCCTCAAGATCCCTTGGGTGGAGGTATCCCCTCAAGCGTGGCAAAAGGCGGTGCTGTGGGGTGTTCCTGGCGAGGGAAAAGCAAGGTCTCTCCTGTGGGCACGGAAGATCTTTCCCGGTGTGCCGCTGGAGACGCCACGAGGAAGGAAACTGGACGGTCGGGCGGATGCTCTGGCGTTGGCGTGGTATGGGGTGAGCGAAGAGATTGACATTTGTTGACATTTAGGGGGCTGAAAAGGTTGAAACTTGTTGAACCTGACAAAACCTGAAAACCTCAAAAAACCTCAAATCCAGACGGCGAAGGAGGCCTGGAGCGATGAAGATAAAAGACCGGCGATTATCGAGTATAGCTGGACTGGTGGCCTTGGTTGCCGAACAGCTCCCCGATGGCATCAAGAGACTGGAGGGTGGAGCCCCTGAGCCGGACTGGGTGACTTTTATAGAGGCCCTAGAAGGCACTCCCGAGAACGTCCATGTACAG
Source organism: Dethiosulfovibrio peptidovorans DSM 11002 (assembly GCF_000172975.1). Taxonomy (NCBI): domain Bacteria; kingdom Thermotogati; phylum Synergistota; class Synergistia; order Synergistales; family Dethiosulfovibrionaceae; genus Dethiosulfovibrio; species Dethiosulfovibrio peptidovorans. The sequence continues at coordinate 382,208 of NZ_ABTR02000001.1, read as the reverse complement.
AGGTCCGGAGGATCGACAGAGGCGGAACGTCGAGTGTTCACAATGGATAAGGTGGAGGAAGTCCTTTCTTCCTGTGGAGGCTGGGAGGAGATTCTCGAAGCGATACGGTGGTATAGGCGTGTCTCCCCTTTGGACTGGCGTATCTACACGTCGTATATCCGTGTGCGATCCTTCCCGAGGTCTTCCTTGTCGATAGGTATGACGGTGGCCGCCTTGTGTGAGCGGCTTGGCGTGGACCGCAAAACCGTGATAGCGAGGAGAAAGCTGGTCCCGGAGGCTATCGCCACCGTGGTGATCGATCCGGACATTCGGGGGATGGCCGAACTTGAGGGGGGAAGGGTATGGCTTGTTCTGCGGACCGACGAATAAAGGCCCTGGCAGGGCTGATACAGCTGGTATCCACGGAAGAGGTGACGGGTATCAAGGCTTTGGAAGGCAAGGTAACCGAGCCCGACTGGGTGGAGCTGGTAGAGGCCTTGAAAGGGACTCCTGAAAAACTCCCCGTCCAGGCCCCGAGGGGATTGACCGAGGCGGAAAGGCTGGTCTTCCTCAAGGAGAAGGTCAAGGAGATCCTTTCCCCTTGTGGCGGTTGGTCCGGAGTGGTGAAGGCGGTGGAGGGATTCAAAAAGAGGTGTCCTGACAAGTGGAGTGCTTTTCGTCGGTACTGTTGGGTGAAGAACTCTCCTGCGAGGTCCCTGACCGTCACAGAGCTGGCTGATGAGCTGTTCATGGATAGATCGACTCTCCCGAGGCTTTCAAGGCGTGTATGTGAGATGGTGGCCCATGAGGCTGTAGCTGGCGAGCCATATTGAAAAGAGAGGAGGCCCGGAGTCCTGCGCGCCGGGCCTCTGTCTCTATTCCTTCCCCGGCTTTTCGTGTCTGATTACCGCCTCTATGGTGCAGTCCAGGACGGTACAGATGCGGTCGAGGACGGCAAGCGAGATATATTCATCCTTGCCTATCTTGGCGATTACGTTGGGAGATGTCCCTATCGCATCTCTCAACTCTGTTCTGGTCATTCCCCTGTCTATGAGAAGTTTTAACAATGGCTTGTAGGTAAAAGGCATTCTATCATCTCCTAAAAATGCTAAGTCTCTTTATCGATATATTGTATCACTATAAAGTGACTTTAGATATTGACATATGTATCTATAGTGATAACATAGATCACGAAAACGATATATAGGTTCGACATTTTGACAAAAGGAGTGATATCGATGGATGAACGTACGGTAACGATGGATAGGGTGTCTTTGGAGGAAATATGGTCACAGGCGCATATAGCCAAGGAGCTGTCATGTATGGGAGACACCGACATAATAAACAGGCTGGAGAGACCTTTGGATAAGAGTATCCCCCTGAGGGAACGTTTGGAGGATGGTTGCTACGATTATGCAAATCTATGTAAGAGGGCTTCTTATTTATTCCTGGCCATTGGGAATTGTCTCGAAAAAATCCAGCTGATAAGCAATGTTCTGATGGAAGACAAGCTGCGGGGTAGAGGTGTGCCGGAGGAGTGATATCATTTTATGGAAGCTCTGTTTGGCTCCACCCCCGGGCAAGTATAGCCCGGTAGCGTCGAGCCAAGCGGAGCTTCTTGTGTGCTTGAAAGTGATAGACAAAAGTGGACATTCAAAGAGGCCCTAATCTCTGGGCCTCTTTTTTTGTTTCACGTGAAGCAACCACGTCAACGCCTCTGGCCACAAGATGTGGAGTCGTTGTCTTCTGTGGCTACAGATGCTCACAAAAGTTCACCTCTGACGATCCAGTTTTGGCCCCCCATATGATTGTCGGGTTTTCGACAGTGGCCCCTGCGCAGGTGCAACCAGACACGGAAGGACGTCGCCACAGGAAGGCCCTTCCTCTTGCGGAGATCCCCGCATCACTTCACAAAAACGTGAAACGAGGCCGCCGGGCCTGACGATCCTCTCGGTTGATAAAGATATCAAGCGAGATCCCCTCCGGCACTCTCAAGGGTGTGAATCCGATTCACTCCCCTTGAGGAAGGCCCGTTCAGGGGTATCAATCGGATTGACTCCCTTAGAGGACGGCTCAATTTTGAGCTTGTATGCAGGTCCAGATTTGGGCTATTGATGTGGGTGCACCGTTTCGTGCAGTCCAGCCCCTGAAACTCTTCCCCTGTGACTACAGGAAGGACAGGGCGATGTTCACCTTAAACAAGAGGCATCATCCTACCTCTTGCGGAAAGTAGGCCCCTTAGAAGCGATTCTGAGAGGTGTTTTTGTTCATGGCTATGTGACCAAAAGAGGTGAGTCCTTATGGCGGGTGGCTTGGGGCGATGATGGCCCTAATGTCCCCGAAATCAGTTTCGGTAACATCGTCCAGGCCACAAGGTGGAGGGTGATTACTAAGTTTTACTAAGTCCTGCCTGGACCTGAGGAGGTTTTTACCAGTCTTGTTAAAAACCAGGACGTAATCTCTCTCTCTGGTTGATTCGCCAAAACTGGCGGATCAATGGAAGCTATCCCCCCGATTTGGGGAATGGGATCATCTTCGTGGCGTCACGAAAATGATGCTGGAGGACTGGGAAAAAATTCCCAATCCCTCTGGAGTTTTTCCGGAAATCCAGAAAAACCACCTTGTTAGCGTCAACAACATGGTGAGCCTATCCCAACCATCCGGAAATCCCGGATAGTTCCCCTGTGGACACAGAAAAAGCCCCTCCCCGGTGGAGCGGAGAAGGGCTTGTATGATTATCCATGGTCGTACACTGAAAAGTCTCTGTCTATCCAAAGTACGTAGAAGATATCCCTTTCTCTGAAGCCAACCATGGGTTTCTTCCCTGAAAAGCGGAAGGCGATAATGGCCTTCCCTTCTGCTACTTTAGGGATCTGGACATTGAGACGATGGATTTTTTCGTATCCCAGCCCGTGTCGATCACAGCTTGATAGATGGCTCCAAGAGGTCTCTTTCCTCTTAAACATGGCTTTCAGAAAAGCTATTTGGTCTTCCTTGCCACATTTGCTTATGCAGTAGGCTTGTTGAATATACTTCAGAGAGAAGGCCGGTGGTTCGTCCATGTAGGGAGGGTCTGAAGATTCGTCTCTGGATCTGATGTTCCCTGACTTATTCCCTTCCCGCTTCTTTATCTTGTGTGGACGTTTAGCCATTCCCGTTTTCCAAGAGAGAGGGGAAGAAGGACCTTAAAGAGTCTATCGATATGGTGATGTCTTCTTTGTTTTCCGCCTCCATCCATGGAGTCTCGTTGTGGGTGAGGTTACGGAGCTTCGACGCGGAATACTCCCCGTAGACGGAAAAGACGTCGTCGATCAACGTTTTTTCCTCTGTCGTTAGGTTGTCCGGTGTGCCTCCCTGTGCTTTGCTTATGACGTTCGGTCCGAAGTGACGATATTTGTTGTACAGTTCAGGAACTACCGGGCCGTGTGTCCACGCCTCTATGGTCTCCGGGAACAAAGGACGTCCGAGAAGGACTACAGAAAAACCCTGTGCATAGTAGACGAGTTTTTGTAACTTGAGATGGGTTATCCCATCGCCTTCGTCGAGGTCGGCCTTGCTCAAGATGTAACTTGCAACATCAAATACCGATGCCATGGATAACACCTCCCTTATGCAAGTAATATTACCACAGGGCAGAGGTCGCTTGTAAAAACCTGTGTTCTACCGATGGGCTTTCCTGCGCCCGGCTTTCTCCCTTGTGGGCGGTATAAGGTCCTCTATGGGCGAGGAAGCCCTTTGTTGGTCTCGTAGGTCGTCTATGTCCAGGTGGGTATAGCGCATGGTCATCTGAGGCCCGGTGTGGCCCATAAGCTTTTGTAGTACCAGGGTGTTCATTCCGGCCCTTAGATGGAGCGTACATGCGGCGTGACGTAGGTCGTAGGGTGTAAGATCCACGTCGGCCCTTCTGGCGTGATTCTTTATCCTGTGTCCCCAATGGGTGGTGTCCATGGGGCGGCCTGTCTCCGATGCGAATACGGGAACGGTTGGCGGCCACGAGGAAGGGCGATATCGGAGGAAGGCCCGGAGCACGTCCACCGTTCCCGGTGACAGGGGCAACGTCCGGGCCTCTCTGGTCTTGGCCACGTGTGCGGGTATGGTCACGGTGAGTCCAGATAGGTCTAGGTCTCCCGGTAGAAGGTGGAGCATCTCACCGGGCCTTATGGCCACGTCCAGGGTGAAGACGACGGCGCAACGGTCCCTCTCTCCTGCGTAGCTTCCCCGTGGTATCCCCCCGAGCAGGGCCTTGACGTCCTCAAGGGACACGACCCGGAACTTTCCCCTGTCCTTGCGTCGCTTGAGCCCACGGAATGGATCTGGACTATCCGGCTGTAATTCCTCTTCTACGGCCCACCGCCAAAAGGCACGAAGATACACGAGACGGAGGTTATAGGTGGCCGGTGCTATATCCTGCGATAACCAGGACACTAGGGATGGCCTCATGGTGTGTGGTCCGTTCCAGGCTTCCTCGTAATCACGGAAGAACGCACCTACTGTTTTTCGGTAGTCCGTCATGGTCCGTGGTGCCGCTCCCGTGGCCTTCTTGAAGGTAAGAAACGTATCGAGTGCCTGCGCCGGTGATGGCCGATCTTGCCACGATTCGATTGAAATAACGTTAGGCATAATGAAGTCGCCTCCTTTGATATTCTCTGTGGAGACGTCCAATAGCACAACGGATTTATCTTTTTTGTGTTTGTCTGTAAAATCGTGCTACGCCGTGAATCCCTTGCTATCACTGACTTTCGTGTGTTGCTTTTTTGCCCCGTGGTGCAAAGGCAGCACAACGGATTTTGGTTCCGTCGATCCTGGTTCGAATCCAGGCGGGGCAGCCAATGCTAGTGATACCAACGGTTTAGGGTGTTTTGTGAAGTTTAAAAGGCCCCCAACAACGACGGATTTGCATGATAGTTAGTAGGTTAGTCATGGTCAGTCGTGACATGATCCATTGTGATAAGCCCCATCTTTCCCCTGTCGCCACAGGGTTGAGGTGGGGCTTTTGTCGTATCCTCATTGTAACCCCGATTACTTTCTTTTGATACCAGTATGTGCCAGGATATATGTCGCGTCTCCTTGAGATGGTAGAGTAATAGAGTTGGGGGTGCGAGAGATGATACGGTACAGCCAGGAGTTTAAAGAATCTGCAATTCGCAAGATGTTGCCTCCGGAGAACAGGTCGATATCGGAACTGGCAGAGGAAACGGGAGTAACCAAAACAACGCTCCGCAAGTGGAAAAAAGAGGCCCAAGTCGTAGGAGCAGCAGCCCCGGGTAATGAAGAGCGGATAAGTCGCTGGAACGGGGAGGATAGGCTCCAAATCGTATTGGAAACCTACGGTCTCAACGAGTCGGAGCGTAACGAATATTGTCGTGCTAAAGGCCTGTACCCGGAGGACATCGAGGCATGGCGTAACGCCTGTCTCAAGGCCACAGTAGGACAGGCCAGTGGTGACGATAAGAGTCAACAAGAGGCCCGTGTGTCGAAGAAAAAGTGTCAGTACCTCGAAAAAGAACTTCGTCGCAAGGAAAAGGCCTTAGCAGAAGCGGCAGCCCTCCTGGTACTCAGAAAAAAGCCCAGGCGATCTGGGGGGACGAAGACGAAGAGGACGAATGATCAGTGCCTCGGATCGCCGTAAAGCAGTTGAGCTGATCAAAGAAGCCCATGCCAACGGAGCCCGTCTATTCAGAGCCTGTCAGGTTCTGGAAATCAGCATCAGGACCTATCAGCGCTGGACTCAAGGAGGCGATTTAAAAGAAGACGGGCGTCCTGGCGCTCATCGACAATCTCCAAGCAACCGACTGAAGTCATCGGAAAGAAATCGGGTATTAGCTATTGCCAACAGCCCAGACTATGGGAGCATGCCTCCGGCTCAAATCGTGGCAAATCTAGCGGACAAAGGCATTTATCTTGCCTCCGAATCCAGTTTTTATCGAATCCTTATCGTCGATATCTTTAGCCGCTTCATCGTAGGATGGGAGGTCTGGGAAAAGGAAACGAGTGAACATGCCCAGACTCTCATCAAGAGGACCTGTTTCAAAGAGGGTATTCGAACTGACCATCAGCCCCTTGTCCTTCACTCGGACAACGGAAGCCCGATGAAAGCGGCGACCTTCAAGGCCACGTTGGAAAAACTGGGAATTACCAGGTCCTACAGCAGACCACGGGTAAGCAACGATAATCCCTACTCCGAGTCCTTGTTCAGAACATTGAAATATCGCCCTGCCTTCCCTTACCAAGGCTTTCGAAGCCTGCAGGAGGCTAGGGAATGGGTTCAATCCTTCGTCTACTGGTACAACGAGATCCATCGCCATAAGGCTCTACGGTTTGTGACACCGGGACAACGCCATCGAAAAGAAGCGAAGCATATTCTCGTTCAAAGACGAGAGGTCTTTGAACGAGCAAAAAGCAAAACCCCGGAAAGATGGGGAGCCCGAGAGATTCGAGATCTTTCCCTGCCTGATATAGTTTTTCTAAATCCCGATAACCAGGATAGGACAGCTTACGAATGTGCAGCGGAAACTCAAGAAACGCGACATGTCTCTTGACAGCCATCGTGCTCTTTTATGCGGGAAGAAGTCTTTTCCTGATGCTCTTTCTACGACGGACCCTTGCTCGACGATAGTGTAATATGGTTTTGTAGGTTCACGACCATACACGAAGAGGAGGTGCGATGATGTCGACTTCTAAGAAGTTGAAGATCGCCTGCGTTCAACTGAGAGCTAGAGACGTGGAGGAAAGGCGAGAGTCCTTAAGGGAAGCCCTCGATGGCATAAGGGAGGCCTCTGGGTTTGGTGCTCAGATGGTGGTCCTCCCCGAGGCTGTTTTCCCGGGATATGTGTTGGATCGCTGGGCCGAGGATCCTCACTCTCCGGATGAATCTCGAAGGGCTCTGGAAAGTTTCAGGGAATCCGCCATTGAAAACGGAGTTTATCTGGCCGTAGGACTGGCACTTCACAAAAACGGAAGGTGGATAAACGGAGCGGTCCTCATCGATACGGATGGAGATATTATTTTGGAAGAAGGCAAGCGTTTTTTGTGGCATTTCGACGATCGGTGGTTCGAAAAATGTCATTCCTACGATTTGGCCGATACCCCTTGGGGCAAGATCGGCCTGTTGATATGTGCGGATGCCAGAAATCCCGAGGTACTTCGTAACCTTTCTCGTAAAGGGGCAGATCTGGTATTGGATCTGGCCAATCTTACATCTTCTGGGAAAGATGCCGATTCGCTTTCAAATCAGCAGGTAAAATTCATGCTACCGGTAAGGGCCTTTGAAAACGGCGTCTGGATAGCTATGGCCAACAAATCCGGCATGGAAAACCGATCAGTCGTTTACTGTGGAAGATCTGGCATATACGATCCTTCAGGTCGCTCCGTAGCCGCCCTGGGATCTAAGGATCCAGGAGTGCTGGTGGAGGAAATCGACCTGTCCAATCGACCTAACATGGTCCCACTCAAAGAAGGTATCTGTGCCCCCCTGATCGAGAAAAAAAAGCCTCATTTCCAGGGGGAAGCTGCTGTGGTTATGGTCTCTTTGGCTCAATTGGACTGGGATTCACTGGCCGTATTGAACAGGGTAAAGAGCTTTGTTCGCCAGGCCTGGCTTCAGAGAGCCGATCTGTTGGTCTTGTCTCCATTGCCAGACTCAGACGAGATGGAGCCCTTAGCGATAGAGCTTTTGCTGGATCTATCTCGGTCATATGAAAACATGTGGATCGTCTTTGCCCGAGAAAACGGTCCTAAAGGGCCGATTTCGTGGTCGATCAAAAATGGCCAGGTCTGCCATGTCTTTCTCGGTAGCCACGGCCATGGTCTGGGAGATGCGGTTCCCGTGGTTCGAACCGACATAGGAGCCTGGGGAATCTTGATCGGGGAGGACGGTTACGTGCCGGAGATTTCCAGAATACAGGCGATCGAGGGGGCGGAGATGCTCGTTTGGTTTGCCCCCGATGGGCCTATGACGGAGCATCTGGCCAGAAGCAGAGCGGCGGAGAATAGGTTGTTCATGGTAGCCGCAGCTTCTGCATCCATCGGAGGAAGCCTTATTGCGTCTCCCGACGGAGCCATTTTATCCCAGGCTTTTGTAGGCGAAGATCAGATGATATCGGCACTATGTCCTCTATGTTTATCCAGAGAAAAATCGGTAGTTCCCGGTACGGACGTGCTTTTAGACAGATCTCCTGAGGATAATATCTTCAGGAGCCGGTAGCCATAGCAACCATGGGGTCCTTTTTTTCGAAGAACCCCGAGCTCTCTCGTTCCAGAATCCTGTCCGCCGTAGCCTGTGCAGTGAGCACTGTTCGGCGGACCTTCTTTTTATGGTTGATGTCGTATCCTATGAAATGCCCATTTTCTACTATCAGTTTTATGGTGCCTCTGTCCATGGGATCACCTCCAAATATCTTTTATACAGATATTACGACGTCTTTTTCATCGTGTCAACCGATATTTTGAGAGCGAGGTTGTATAAAATATCGGTTTGATGGATAATAGGGTTCGATATAAACCTTGGAGGTGATGCTATGACTCGAGGGGAGAGATTGCGCCGGGTCAGAAAAGATCAAGGTCTTACTCAGACCGAGCTGGCCAGGTTGTCGGGGGTAAAGCAAAACACCGTAAGTCAGGTCGAAAACGATAGAATAGGTCTTTCCATAGAGACTTGGGAAAGTCTGGCTTCCGTTTTGGGGTGTTCCGTAGGTTATCTCGTAAGTGGAGAGGGAGATCGAAAAAGCTCCGGGCACAGGGGGTCTGCTGGAAAGCTCTCGTTTTTTCAGTGGATAGACGTTCCCATTCTCGACGATACAGCAGTGGCCTGTGCTGGAAACGGCATAGGCGGAATGGCCGAGGTCTATGCAGATGCGGAGGACTCTATAATGCTTCCCGGTGAGCTGTTGGGAACCGTATCGGTGAACGCAGATCGTCGTCCCTTCATAATCACGGTGGAGGGAGATAGCATGGAAGAAGCCGGAATTTTGGATGGAAGTCAAGTCGTGGTAAATCCGGAGGAAGAGGTATACGATGGTGACCCCGCGTTGGTAAGCTTCGGACGAAACGGCGATTGGGCGGTCAAATGGGTCTATTGGCAGAGAAACGGTGCGGTGGAGATACGATCGTCCTCTTTGAGATACCCTCCCAGATCCTTTTCCGTGGAAGATATAGACGAAGGGCTATTCCAGATAATAGGTAAGGTAGTCAGGACGTTAGGTAAGCCTAAAAGAGGGGCTTAAGACCTTTGTGGCTCTTTCCCCAGGACGCCCAAGATCAGAGAGGCTTACAATTGAAGAAATGCCCCTATTTTGGTTGTTGATGATATGAAAGGCCCTGGGTATCCCCGGGGCCTTTTTGAGTAAAAGCAGTAGCCGTCCGGGTGTTGGACTCTCCCGGACGGCTGCGAATATGCTATTGGCGGAGGGTGTGACAGTCATCTTTTAGCCTTTTGCAAGGCCTTAGACGATTTGGTAGCCACTTTAGTGACCACATACTTTTCTTCAAGCGGTTTCTTCCAGGTGTTTTGCGATGCTCTTGGCGACCAATCGCCCTAAGTCCACGGGAACAGCATTGCCTATCAGCCTACCCAGAACCTTGAAATAATAAGGCCTTCCTGGAGGAACGAAGGAGTAGTCTTCTGGAAACGTCTGGAATATGGCTGCCTCTCTCAACGAGATTGCCCGATCTTGGTCCGGATGACCGAACCTTCCGTTTCCGTATCCGAAGCAAAGAGTCGTCATGGTGGGAGCCGGTTCGTCCCACCGCATACGTCCATATACCGCGAGATAGGATGTCCCCGTCTTTTTTCTGTGGCATTTCGCTACCAGATCTTCGTCCCAATCCTGCCAAGTTCCTCCCGGTTTCGATTGCTTGATACGTTCCAGATTGGTTTCCGATAATCTAGGCGCTCTATGTAGAGGATCCTTACGATCCACCTCTCCGGCGGACAACGGTGGAAGATGCCCTATGGCGTCTCTTACCGTTCTGAAAGAGCTTCGGTCGTGGCTAGGAGGTATGAGTTCGACCTTCCCCCTCTTCGATCCGAAAAGGACCAGACGGGTTCGCCTTTGAGGAATGCCGTATTCGGGACAATGGACCACATAGGCGCTTATCTCGTATCTATCAGAAAGAGACTCTACGAAATCGGAGTATACGCCGTCCTTGCCGAACCTTCTGACAAGGTCGGGAACGTTCTCCATGGAAAAAATCTCGGGGTCCACTCCCTTTATCAGATCGGCGAAGGTGTACAACAGCCTCCACTTACCGTCTTTCTTTCTATCCCCGTTCGTGTAGCTGGAGAAGGGCTGACAAGGAGCGCAACCTACGAGAACCTTCATGTCTCCTTCGGGATATAGCTTCGCCAAATCCTCGGGCGACAGATCTCTAACGTCGGAAGCGATGAATTCGGCTCCGGCATTGTTTTTTTCGAAGGGATACTTGCAGGCTTTGTCCGTGTCCACGCCTGCCAGGACTCTAAATCCTTCCATGACGAATCCGTGCGTCAAGCCTCCGGCTCCGCAAAAAAGATCCACTACCGATATCCCTTTCCTCATGAGATCATCACCACGCCATATCCTAAAAAATACGAGTCCGGTCGGGTCATGTCGGCCTCGTCAAGATTATGGCATATTCGAGCTGATACGTCGAGGTCGTCTTATATGTCGGAATCGATGGAATTCTTCGAGGCGATGAGATCGTTGAGGGCATCCTCAATATCCTCGTCTCGTTTCGTTCGACATTCCCAAACTATCAGGACACGCCATCCCAAGCATCTAAGTCGATCTTCGTTTGCGATGTCTCTGGATATGTTGGCTTGAAATTTTTTCTCCCAGAAGTCCTTGTGAGTTTTCGGCGTCGTCGTTCTCGGACATCCCCGATGTCTGTGCCAAAAACAACCATTCACGAAGATTACAGTACGATACTTCGGGAGGACTATATCCGGGGATCCCGGTAAATCTCTCCTGTGGAGTCTGAATCGAAAACCGTGAGCGTGAAGCCATCGCCGAACGGCCATTTCAGGTTTGGTATCCTTGCCCCGGACTCTGGACATTATGACTTTTCGTTTTTTTGTCGAAACCGTATCAGTCATGTTATAAGCTTCTTGTGTAAAATAGTGTGTTTTTAAGGTTACCTGATGGAGATTAGTGTTTTCAGGTACCCTTCGTTCTTTTTTCGTGTGTTTTCATGATACCCCAAAGAGTGGCAGACATGTTCGATTTTTTGGCAAAAAATATCTGAACTAAGAGATGTCATCCATAACTTGCCTGTTTTTTCCTCTCTGTTGGTGCTCTGCCATTGACTTTCGTCATCAAGAGGATGTTCTGGTCTGAAGGGGGGAATGTTGAAAATTTTGTGATCGATTTTCGTGATCCAAGATGCACCCACTTCGGTGATGGCTCCCCAAGATAGCTTCGTATTTTGACTGGTAATGAAGATGACATAAATTTTTTGATTGGAATAACTTTCCACGAAAAAATCTCTGAGATAACCGTATACGCTGGCCCCTTCTGGTACGCGGCAAATTTCATCGTCGCAGTTGGTGTAAAGAATATCGTCGGCAGGAACGTTGTTGAACAGGAGCATTTGATATACGATATCTGCGAAAGGTTTGTCGGGATACGTCTGGCTTATCAGTATTTTCTTTTTCTGCGAGTCTACGATACTTTTCAATCCCAAATCGGGGCTGTTGTCACTGATTGACTTTGCTATTACTTTTTGGATTGCGTCGGTGTCAACCCCAGAGAATAACTTTGAGACATTTTGAGCAGCGTTTTCACTGGCATTTCTACGAAATGCATCTACTGCGTGTCGTAATTCTTCTTCATCTCTTCGTTGCGCATCAAGACGTTTTGTCTTTTTTTTCGCCTTGCCTAGATCGGCAAACAGGTTTCTTTTTTTTAGTATGTCGGAGAGTAATTTATCTCTAATATGCGTTAGAACGGCTTCGTAGCGTGGATCATCCGACTTGTAACCCTGCCTATTGCTCAATGCCATATCGGGTAGTTCGCTTAATTCGAAAAGATCGACATGAAGCTGCCCGACCACATAAACTTCACTTAATTTATTTTGTCCTATCATCGGAAGGACGTTAAATTCTCCCATTTTTTTATTTGCAAACAAAGAAATGAAGTTGTCCGGGAAATCTGTAGCCTCGACTTTTTTGCCTCTGGTCGTTTTATAAGTGCCTATCCAGCCCTTTATATCTAAGTAATAATCATGTTCGGTTCCTGTATTATCCTTCATGGTCAGAGGAATGATTTCTGCTTCCTTTGCAGTGATCAATTCCGATCGCCTATCAGGATATAAATCTGGAACCAGATTGCACAAGGACGAATAATCCTCTCCGAGAGTAATGAGTGTGCCTAGCTCGTTCATGATGCTCTTGTCGAAATCGTCAATGATCTCTGACTCGGTCCCGCGAACGATATGTATCCGGAAATCGGCATTCACCAGGGGAAATATCTTTAGAAGATTCCTTTTGATTGCTTCGAGAGTCTTGTGAAGTCGATATTGAGGGGCTCGCATGATGATGGCGGTACCATGTTCGATGATATTCTCGAATATGATGCCAGTTTCTGGAATGGCCTTTAGTCGGTTTCCTTCTTCTGGTCTTCGTGAGAGGACGAATCCGGATTTTTCCCCGTCGGCGATTGTCATTACATCGACATTCTCGGAAACCGATAAAGCCGCCAATTTTCCCACACCTTTTCGGCCCATTTTCCGTCGATCCCCCGACTTAGTGAAAGAATCCTCTTCATTGGTTCTGGATACACCAGCTACGTTCAAATATTTTGAAATATCACCTGAAGAGTAGGACATTCCGTGTCCGTCATCCTCGACTCTAATGTCGTCCCTACCTGCGATTATATAAACGTTCTTGGCATCCGCATCGTAGGCGTTGGCGATCAATTCCGCCAATACGTAGTAGATATTCGTATATAGATTAGGCCCTAATAACTCCAGAATCCGTGGATCGACATTGAGCTTGTATTCTTTCGTTACGTCATTTGCCATGTCGTTTCGACCCCTTTGATGACTTCTCTATGGTAGTTGTTTTAGCCCCATGCCTTTGCCGTACATGTATTGTAATAATGTATTTGGGGAGGTGTCTTTCCTGGAGCCTGAAGTTGAGAGACGGAACGTTGGATTTTATTGCTCAAGTTAGTGTCGATATTACCCCCGTAGACTCCGATAAATAAATTTTTTACATGAGAATTAAAAATGGCCTCAAGTAAATGATCGTCGTTATCAGAAAAAGATATTCCAAAGGTGAATAAATTCCCGCCTTTGTTCGACAGACTGCGATATCCTTTTGACAAGATGCTGCTTCCGTTTATTCTGGCCTTTTTGTCGCTTGTTGTCCCCTCTGAGATAAAAATGGGAAATGTGTTTCTTTCGAGCTGATCTGTTATTTGGCTTTTTAACGATCTGCCGCTTCTATTCCAAGTGAACTTTTTTATTATGCCGTCATCATCAAAAATATGAAGAGCCCCATGTAGGTATATCAAGCTAGGTGATTTCCCTCGTTTGATATCCCATATAACGTAGTCTTCTGTCGTAGATGGATTCGTAAAGCCATCAGGGTAATGTTTTATAAAGTTATTGTCGCTGTTTTCTTTATCGTAATTATGCATTAAAGCCCAATATAAAGTTAGGTCGTAATTTATGGTATATATAGTATCGAAGTTTGCTATGAATCTTTGGCATGAATCATATCTCCAGTCGTCTATGTCATTCGGCTTGTCGGGATGGCATTTTGATATTGTCTTTATTAGACATTGTTTTACCATCTCATATGTTTTTTCAAGGCTTCTTAGAGTGGAGCTGTCGGAGGCACAGATTATTTTCGTTATTTCTATGGCATCTCTGATTTTTTTTAGTATTATTTCAAAGTCTTGAGTATTAGCGTTTTTGAATAATTCCTCTAGTTTTTCTTTGTCTGTCCCCTCTAGACTTTCTATGGCTACCTTTTGGAGGGCACTATATGAAAAAATGGATTTATTAAGCTCCATGCTAAATCCGTTCCCAAGCAAGATACTAGGTTTTGATTGGCTTGAAGATTTTTTTGCTATTTCTAGACATTCATCAAATTCTTTAATCGTTTTTTTCATGGCAAATCCCTCTGAAAATGACGTCATTGTTCCCAAATGGAATATTGCTAGCTATGTTTCTTATCTTATCGATGAAATCCATGTCTATACTTCCTTTCTATTGTTTTCGAGCCTTATTCCCCAATTTCCTCCAGCCGTATCTGCATAGCCAAAGGGCTTACTCCGAATATCTGCGCCAGTTGCTTTGTGTCGTGCTTGTAGTGGATTGCTTGAAGAGCCGTCTTGGGCATTAGGAGTTCCGCTGCGAAGACGTTGGCCGCCTGTTCCTCTCTTGGAGCCCACGACTCGGGAGAGTCCAGAGAGAAGGCGGCTTGGTGGCCGAGGACATAATGTCCCAGTTCGTGAGCCACGGTGAAGCGGCGGCGTTCGTAGGGTAGGGCGGTGGAGACAAGGATGATCTTTCGTTCTCCGTGAATGAAGAGAGTGCCGTCGATGTGTCTGGCTTTACTGTGGCAGATTTCGATCTCCAACTTCCGACAGAGTTTGCTCAGCCGAATGGGGATCATGCGTTCCATTCCGTACTTGCCTAGCAGGGTTCGGGCCATCACCCGGATCCTGGTACCGTTGTTTGTCATTCCATCCTTCTGCGCTTGGTCTTTGGAACTTACCTCTATCGCCTCCCTATCAGTACTCGTCTGTCTAACGTGTACGATATTTTAGCTTGCTTTCGATATTTTCTAAAAAATAATCCTGCATTTTTATAAAATGATCTAGTATTTTTTTATTTAACTTATCTTTTTGATTGTTGTTTTTCAGCTCTTCTATTATATTGTTTATTTCTTCATATGCTTTTTTTGGTATAAAGTATTGGTTTTTTAATGTTATTCGCGTCAACTTCCTTTCTGTATAAATGTTGTCATTGTCTGGGACAAGTATAAAGGCGATTATTTCACATATTTCATTGAAACATTTTATTTGTTGAATAACAAAAATATTTTCTTGTGATTGTTTACTATTGTGCATAGATAAGCTGAATTGGTTTTCTAGTATGCTTTGTTGTCTAAATAAAATTAATGCTTGAATAATTAATATTCCCAGTTCAATAAGCCACGAAATTTTTTTTATAAATTTAAAAAAAGATAACCCCATTGTTTTAGTCGTCCGGTATGAGGCCCATGGCCGCGCATGTTGACAGAATGTTTTTTCGAGTTTGGCTTTCTCCTGAATTTATAACTTCTTCGTGTAGTAGCAATTGGTGAGTATTTTTATTTTTTTGCGATTTTTTTTGTAACTGTTTAGCCAGTAAAAGGTCTACTTCAGTTATGCCTTTATTGACGTATTCCTCGTTCCAACCTGATGTGTAATATGCAAAAGTAAACAATAAAAGAGCACAAAGGATAACTTGAATTACCGTAACTATTCAGTCCCCTGCGGATTTAGCTCCTAAATCAGCAGTCCCTTAGTTTCTTACAACGTGATATCATGGCATCAGAATAAATCTGAAGGGAGGCCTATCCATGTTTCAGAAGCCCACCTACGAAGAGCTCTTCGAGGAAAACCAGATGCTCAAGGCGATAATCAAGAGCCTCAGCGAGAACCAGGAGAGACAGGAAACTCGTATAGCAGAACTCGAAGCCATTCTGAAACAAAACAGCCAGACCAGCTCCAAGCCTCCTTCCAGCGACGGCTATAAAAAGCCCAAGCCTACCAGCTCCCGTAAGAAAAGCGACAAGAGTAAAGGGGCCCAGAAGGGCCATAAAGGAAGCAGTCTTCACCTTCCCCATGAGCCGGATAAAATCGTGGAGCACCTGCCCAAACAGTGCGAGAGCTGCGAACATAAGGATGTCTGAACCGCCGATAAGGCTTCCTGCGGTGCAGGATACGTAATAGAGACCAAACTGGTGACCACGGTGGAAAAACATCAGGCGATAAAACGAACCTGTCCCTTGTCCAGCGAGACGATAAGGGGTCATCTGCCTCTAACCGTGAAGTCCACCATCCAGTATGGTCCGGAGACTACAGCTCTGGTCTCTGTCCTAAATACCTTAGGAGCCGTATCCATCGATCGCATTCACGACATACTTCATGGGGCCTGTAACCTTCCTATATCCACAGGAACGGTCTACAACATGGTCAAAAGAGCGGTATCCTCCGTAGCACCCTCTGTGGAGGTCATAAAGGAGAAGGTCAAAGCCCTTCCCTTAGCTCACTTCGACGAAACAGGGGTCCGAGTAGATAAAGGACTCCGCTGGGCTCATGTGGCCTGTAACCGTGACTACGCCTACATCTCCGTCGAGAAGAAGCGAGGCTACGATGGAATGGTCGCCTCCGGGATACTTCCCTGTTTCAGAGGGATAGCTGTCCATGATTTCTGGCGTCCCTACGAGAGATTTGACGTGAACCACGTCTATTGCAACGCTCACCTCATTCGGGAGCTAAGGGCCATCCACGAAAACACCGGACAGGAATGGGCCTCAGACCTGAGAAAGCTCCTGGTATGGGCCCAGCACAAAAAGAAGGAGTTTATCGCGGCCGGTAAGGACCGTTTTTCACCTTATTGCTGTCGCTACAGGATCGACAAGCCCTTCGATGACTTACTTGCCTCCGGTCTGGCTCAAAACCCTCTACCTACTGGAAAGGGGGCAAGAGGCAGGCCCAAAAAAGGCAAGGCCAGGAACCTCCTGGAGAGATTTAGGGACCATAAGGAGGAGATCCTGCTCTATGCCAGGGACTTTGCGATCCCCTTCGACAATAACGAAGCTGAGCGAAACATTCGCAACTTCAAAGCGAAGCTTAAAATATCGGGCTGCTTCCGAACCTCGGAAGGGGCTAATGACTATGCCAAAATAATGTCGTTCCTCATTACGGCGAAGAAGAACTCGATCAATATATTCGAGGCTATGTCTATGGCCCTCGATGGTCAGATTCTCTTCTTGGATGGGGCGACTGAATAGTTACGAATTACCTTTGGGGGGATGTATGAGGAGGCGTTGGGCATATGTAACAATCTGTTTGTGGGTGGGGACGAAGTCTGGGCAATGAAGTTATTTATTATATCAGTGTTTAATATGGTATTTTTATCTAATTTGCTACATATAAAATCAGTTGGATCTTTTATTTTTAAGTTGTCTGGCCCTATGGTTACACCTTTCAAGTAGGGATCAATTTTTTCAAATAAAAATAAATTTAATTTTTGAGTCTGGAATATTGCTTTTATAGTTTTTTCTGACTGGAAATAGTTTGGCGTTTCTATTGATTTCAAATAATTTTGCACGGAGAGTCTCATGTTATTGTTGATATTTTTAAACATTTCCTCCATGTCTAGGTAATTCTGCATGGGAAATTTCATGCTATTCTTGATGCTCTTAAGCGCTTCTTCCATGCCTAGGTAACTTTGCGTGGGAAGCCTCATGCTATTGTTGATGTTCTTAAGCGCTTCTTCCATGCCTAGGTAACTTTGCGTGGGAAGCCTCATGCTATTGTTGATGTTCTTAAGCGCTTCTTCCATGCCTAGGTAACTTTGCGTGGGAAGCCTCATGCTATTGTTGATGTTCTTAAGTGCTTCTTCCATGCCTAGGTAACTTTGCGTGGGAAGCCTCATGCTATTGAGGATGTTCTTGAGCCTTTGTGTTGGAGTTGGATTGTTTTGCGATATTTCTAAGATATTTTTTATTAATTCATTCAGGTTGTGTTTTTTAGCGTCATCCATCTTCTTGTTTCCCCCTCCGCTTTTCTCCGTGGTGTTTTGTCTGCAGGAGCATCTTGGGCATGAGGAGCTCCGCCGCGAAGACGTTGGCCGCCTGTTCCTCTCTAGGAACCCACGATTCCGGAGAGTCCAGAGAAAAAGCGGCTTGGTGGCCGAGGACGTAGTGTCCCAGTTCGTGAGCCACGGTGAAGCGGCGGCGTTCGTAGGGTAGGGCGGTGGAGACAAGGATAATCTTTCGGTCTCCGTGGATGAAGAGGGTGCCGTCGATGTGTCTGGCTTTACTGTGGCAGATTTCGATCCCCAGCTTCCGACAGAGTTTGCTCAGCCGAATGGGGATCATCCGTTCCATTCCGTATTTGCCTAACAGGGTTCGGGCCATGACCCGGATCTTGGTGCTATCATTTCTCATACCTGCCCCGTCGACTTTCCGATGCTTCGTAGTTTCAGAAACGCATCGTTGTATTGACTATAGTGATTAGAGTCATTCCTCGTTATCCGTATCATCCGTGCTGCCAGTGTCTTCTATATCATCTTTACCACTTATTACGTGCTTATTTTTTTTGTTAATGTTTTTGCATATATTCCTGTAGGTATCGTATAGGCTAGGGTGGGTGGCTAGCTGTTGTAACTGTTGAAACTGTTGTACTATGCTTGCTAGAGAAGGGCTTTCTAAACTTGACATGGCTTGGAAATTACGATTAAGTTTATCGAAGTCTAGGGTGTTTTTGAGCAGCACTGATTGATTTTCTAACTGCTTAAGTGCTTTTTGTATTTCCTTTATATCTTGAAACTGATAATTCATTTTATTAGAGCTTCCTTCAGTATTCTCTTCTGTGCTTTCTTCTAATTCCTCTATTGTTTCAGAATCAAGTTTAACGCTTAATTCTTTTGAGGAAAATTCGATGAACTTGTTTAGTCTGTAGAAGTGTATCTTTTGTCCACTTCTATCTTTAAACTCTTTTTTGAGTTCATGTCTGGGGCCTATTGTTTCTTTGTCGTTTCTCCACCACCAGTCTTCTTTTTGATCATTTGTTATGAATATTGCATCTTTTTTGTTAAATTTTGCATATTCTATGATTTGTTCCCATATAACAAGATCTCCATATGTATTAGCTTCTTTTTTGTTTTGGTCTTCGTATCCAGGAGGAATCTTTTTTTTGTATCGCTCTTCCCCTTCTTTATAGATGCAATCTAATCTTTCTTTTGAGAAGGGGTCCCCAATGTGGCCTCTAGAAAGTTCATTTATTTTTTCTAGAATAGGGTCATTGCGCAATGCCTCTGAGGAATTGGGCTCTTTTTTTTCGTTTATTTTTATTTTATCAACAAGTAAATCTATTATTTCGTCTAAGTCTTTTTTGATTCCAACGTTAACTTGATCGTTATTATCACTTTCAAAAATTTTTTTAAGTTTATTTTTTGCTTCTCTTAAATTTTTTACAAATTTTCTAACATGAGTCTCTTTAAGAAGCTCTTGAGGCCTAAGGCTCAAGTATTCCTGAATAACTTGGTCCGGGAAAAAGAGCCTGTCACTTACTTTTTCAAGTATTTCAAGTATATCGTCTTGGGTTTTGGGCGAGGAGCGATATATTTCTAGAATAATGTTTGTATCGGGTATGATAGTTGCTTCTTTAAGGAGATTTTTTAGTTGATCATTGTCGGGTTGGATGAAATGACTGTAACGATTTTTTATGTCGTTTGCTCCCATTTTTTACCCTACCTCCTAGAAATGCTTTGATGATGAATTCTCGATCAGTATTCGTCCGTATGATCCTCTAACGTAATCTTGCCCAGTGCCGCTTTGAAGAGCGTTGCCAGGAACTCCCGGTCTTCCGGGGCCAGCCTGGTGACGTTCTTGGCCACGTGGCGGAACTTCAGAACGATGTCCGGATCCTCCGCCGCCAGCATCTTCATCAGAGTCTCGAGGTCTTCCTCGCTCTGTCCCTTCTTTTTCTCCGTTTCCTGCTGTGTTTCTCCGTCCCGGGCCGAAAGGTACCTTCCGTAGGCTTTGATGAGCTTCTGCTTGAGGACGCTGTCCGCCCGATCCTCGTACTTTTCCATCAGCTCGAGGTCCTCCGCCGGGAGATCTATCAATGCGGCGGCCTCGTCAAGTGAGAGCCCGGTTTCCTGCCTCATAGGGGCCAGTATGCCGCTGGGAACCTGCCTATCGGCTTTCTGTGGCGATGGATCGTCGGTTTCACCCATGAGGTAACTTGTCGTAGTTTCTAGAGCAGCTGCTAAATCAATAGTGTTTTGTCTATCTGGTTCAAATTTACTTTTTTCCCATGAAACAACAGTAGTTCTAGATACTCCCATTTTTTGAGCTAATTGGTCCTGTGTTAGCTGTTTCCTCTTTCTTAGCTCTTTTATTCTGTCCCCTGTCTGATACATCTCCAACCCCCCGGTATTTGTAGTGTCTACATTACATCCAAGGAAATCAAAGTCAAGACGCTTAGACGCTACTTTTTTAGTAGTGCAAGCTTGACATTTAAAGATGGGGGTGTATTATGTCGTGTAGACACACCTAATAAGGGAGGTGACAATTGAGTGAGGTATGGTGAAGTTATTCAAAAAGCAAGGAAAGGAGGGGGCTTTTCTCAGGAAGAGCTAGCCATTCGTGTTGGTGTTGTGAGGACAACAATTGGCGCGTGGGAAACAGAAAAATTTCCTCCTACAGATGCTAAAAAGATAGCGGCCCTTGAGCGAAACTTAAACCTTCCGTTGGGATCTCTCTATCGTTTGCTTGTTGTCGATGGAGAAGGCTGGGAACCAGAAGCTTCGATCCTCGAGGCCACGGATAGGGACCCTTCGCTGAAGGAAATCCAGCATCGACTGAGTAACCTTGTCCGAACCATCGGAGAGCTGTACGAGCGATGCGATTCTCCGGAAGAGGTCATGAATCTCCTGCTGGACGTAGGCGAGGACGGTCGAATCAACAACCACCCGAAGAACGAGGCGTTTATGGATCTCCTGGAAGCCCTGGTCCCCCTGGCCGGGGAGGTGCTGAAGGCGGTGAAACATGGAAAGGAGGATCTCTCATGAAGTCGAACTGTGAGGAGTTGGAAAAGGAGCTGGAGGTATATCTGACGGAGGCCTTACGTGGTGAGATCGGTGTAGATACTTCCATCTTCGCTCCGGCGGTGGAGCTCTTCAAATGTTTAAGGGAGGAGGAACCATGAAGCGGCTGAGGCCGGTAAGTAGATCCTATCGCAATGGTTCGGTCGTCAGGGTGCGTAACAAGTGGGTGGCCATGTCCGACGCCGACACGGCCAAGGCGGTAGTCGAGGTCGCCAGAGGAATGCCGGAGGATGCCACGATCTACGATCTGTACGACGAAACCCGAGATCGAGGGATCCATGCGGATGAGCCTGTGGAATGGGGGCTAGATGATATGGATGTCCGCTGGTGGCGGGAGAGGAGGATGTCGCATGTTCTTCGGCGATGATTTTCAGGGGTTCTGCGTAAAGCTGTCTCAGGGGATCGCCCCTTTGCTGGCCAAGTCGACGGCAAAGCTGTTGAGCCCCGTTTTGGAACAGGCGGTTGCGGATGCCGTGTCCGGTATTGAAAAGGGGCCCGAGCCTCTGTTTCTGAGTCTGGAACAGGTGTTGGCCATATTCCCGGTAGGCAAGTCTACCTGGTGGGATGGAGTCAAGAAGGGTGATTATCCGGCTCCCTATAGGCTTTCCGATCGCCGCGTGGCTTGGGATATGGAGGAACTGCGTCAGTTGAAAGCCCGTCTGGTGGCCGAAAAGAGGTGTTCGGTGGCATGAAGGGCAAAAGATGGAACGGTCAGGTTATGAAGCGTCAGAAAACGATGATGGAGAACGATCGCCGAAAGGCCGCCGCCGAGGCAGAAGCGAACCGAATCAGGGCGGCGATGAACTGTCCGGTGGTGTGCCGTATGTCGGCAGGTCGAGAGCTTGCGGAGCTTCGAGACAGATTGGAGCTGGAACGGGCCGAGCTGGATTATGCGGCTAGGTTGGTCGAGAGATACAAGGATTCGTCGGCCAGGAATCGTTATCGCAGAACGGAGCTACAGGTGGCCACTCTGGAACGTCGAGTGAGATTCGCGGAAAGGGCGGTGTGTTGAATGAGATTTATGAAGGCGGTCGAGAGAAAACTGAGGCATTACAGAAAGGGGCGTTGGTACGAGGTCAGCATGGGGGATTACGCCCGGCGAACCCTCTTGCAGGTCCTCGACGGAGATAGCCACTCCTGTTTGCGGGATCAGATCACCCTGGATCAGGCGGATGTCCTTTACTCCATGGCGGAGAGGCCATAACCATGAGTTTTTTCGAGTCGTTGCGGGAAATGCGTCGTGAGCGTGACGCTCTGAGGCGAGAGGTCTCCATGGCGAGAGAGCTTATCGTCGTTCAGGACAGGGCCTTCGAGCGTCAGCAAAAGAAGCTGGAACGGGCGATAGATGAAAACCTGTCCCTGAAAGAGGAGCTGGCCGAGATCGAGTCCCGCCTGGGTGGAATAGTCGGCGGCGAGGAGGCGGTTTGATGCCTATGCCTGTGCGGCGTTGTGCCAAGTGTGGGTCGATCATCGGTCGCATCCAGTATCTGGGGCCGAAGTGTACGGATATATGTCCGGTATGTGCGGGACATATGAAGATGGGCATGAACACGAGTAAGGACGTGGCGGGACAGATCTACCTGGGGGAAGTGGCGGAGGGTCAAAAAAGAACCCGCTCGGCGGCAACCGAACGGGCGTGTATCTAAAGACAAATAAGCAAGGCAGGGAGGTCTCTACTCCCTGCCTCCAAGTATAGCACAAGCAGATATACGGAGAGGACGTGATCTTTATGGAAAGCACCACCACGCAATCGAAGCCGATCCGTCCGGAAAAGAAGGTCCGCCGGGTAGCTCGGAAGGAGCATCGCTGCGACTGGTGCGGAGGGAGTATCTATCCGGACGAGAGGTATGTCTTTCTGGAGTTTTTCGTAGAGGGCATCAGAGGGAGCCGGTTCGTGGACCGGAAGTACCACGAGAACTGTTTCGAAGCCATGGAGCACGATCCGGCGGTAAAGTCCGGTCGACACCGTCGCAGAGGCCAGATTCGAGGCTGTACCGTCGAGGAGAGCTGCGGGGGCTAGGATCGTCTGTTTTAGTCTGCCTGTTCGCTGGAGTTGCCTTCTTTCAGTATCTCCAACGAAAGTAGGCTCAGCGTGCAGAGGATCGACGGTTTTATGTCGTGTATGCGTTCCTCTCTCAGCATGACGCCGTTGACGGCAAATTCGATGATGCCTTTGGAGTGAAGGCTGAACACGGCGGAGTCTTCGACGGGAAGCCACAGGGTTCCGGTAGGAGCTTGCCTGAGAATGTCTACGATCTCGAATTCCTTGCCCGTCAGGGTTCGGATTTCCCGACGAAGCCTGTCCTTCTCTTGGGCCTTGGTTTTTCGTGCTTTAGCCGACTGATAGATTCTGCTGCCCGCTTCCCAGACGAGAGCCGATGCGCAACAGAGGAAGGCTATGGAGATCAGGGTTGCATAGCGGGAGTGGAGCCAGTCCAGCCCCGTTCTTCGTAGAAGAGAAGGCGGAGCGAATGTCAGGAACGAGGTTATTATCAGGAAGTTGAAGATGACGGGTATATGAGATTCCACGGTTTTGTCTACAAAAGTTCTCATGTGACTCACCAACATCACCTTCTCTCTTGCAGTGGATGATTTGAAAAACAAATCTACTTTGATCCTAAAGGATCAGTTTCGTCGATGACTATCGAATTTCTTTCATGATGTGATTCTATCACTCTTTCTGATTATTACAAAGGAGTTTATTGAGGCTTTTCAAAAGCCCGTAGAGTGGAATTTGAAAGTATAAAAAAATGTAATTGATCCTCTTGATGGAATAAAGTTATAGGGGGTGACCATGTGGAGCGCAACATAGTAATAGACAACCGAAAGTTCTGGTTCGCCAGGGTGGACATCTCCGTACTGCTGGACGAAGGAATAGACGCCTATGCGAAAGCCACCTACGCCGTACTGTGCGCCTACGCCGGTTCCGACAGGGAGTGTTTTCCCAGTGCGGAGACATTGGCCAAAAAGGTGAAGTGCAGCAGGGACCGACTCTTCAAGAGTCTCAGGATACTGGTGGAGTTCGGGGTGTTGGAGAAAGTGACCCAGTCCAACAAATCATTTCAGACGGTCAACAAATACATCCTTACGGGAGGCGCCGATTCTCGACAGGCAGTCCGCCAAACGGACACCGAGAGTCCGTCAGAAAGACTCCCGCAGTCCGTCTCACGTACCCCCGGTGTACGCCAGGCGGACCCCCGGTGTCCGTCAGACGTACACAGAACTAGAGACATAGAACTAGAACCAAAGAACGATAAAGACATAGTGGGCAAGTCCGCCGAAAACACGGCGGGACTTCCCCTCGACCCCGTGCCCGGGGAGGAAGTCGTACCCCAACCGGGGGAGACTCCGCCTCCCTGTCCCTACAGGGCCATAGCCGATCTCTGGGACGAGGTGATGGTCCCTATGGGCAAGCGTGGCGTCAGGATCCTCTCGGAGACCAGGCAGAACACCCTGAGATCCCGATGGAGGACCAAAGGCGACCCCGGAGCCCCTCCATGGCCATGGGCCGACCTGAAAACCTGGCGGGAGTACTTTTTGTACGTCTCCCAGAGCAAGTTTCTGGTGGACGGCAGATTCTGCGACTTTGACTGGGTGATAAAGAAATCCAACTGGATCAAGATCCGGGAGGGCAAATATCACCAGGAAGGAGACTGCCGATGATCCGTCAGGCCTGCGGTCCCGATTTCGTCGGTGACCTGAGGAAAATGCTGGCCCGTAGGGGCATAGCCGTCAGGGAACGTTCCGAGGAAGAGCGGTGGAACCGGGTAATGGCCTACGTACGCAAAAGGCTGAACTACATAGGCCCCATAACCCGGGAACTCTTTCCGGAAGAACTCTGCGACTACGAAACCCTGGTCGACTGGGGAGAGCACTGTGACAGCTGTAGCAACCCGGCTAAGTGCCCTCACTACGGTTACAGGGGCGAGATCCGGATGAGGAAATACTGGAAAGGCAAACACTACGCCTCGGGCGTGTTCGTGCCCGAATACTACGGCGGGAAATGCGGTGCGTATCTGGATGCCAAGAAGGAAAAGGAGCGGGACAAGAAAGACGCCCCGTCGGGATCTCCCTCCGGAGGCTTCCGGTGGTGAGGGGAAAGGATGGCGGTGTAGAATGAACTTCACCGAACGAGAGCTCTGGGAAATAGAGGACAAGCTGGAGAGCGCCCTTAACTCCAGGGCGATGGCTAGATACATAGTGGATTGCGTCAGAGAACGGGATGAGATGGAAGACGCTCTTGACGAGATGTATTCCGAGATTCGGGATATAAAGGACTCGCTTCGTAGGATAGATTTTGCGAAAGTGGAGATCCCCTCCCGTCCCAGGGAAAGCGCTGTATTCCGATAGATCGAAAGGGAAGCGACCATGAACGATAGGATAAAGGAACGGATAAGAAAGCTACTCAAGATAGCCGAGGACTCGCCCTATCCCGCCGAGGTGGAAACCGCCCTCCTGAAGGCTCAGGAACTAATGGCGCTCAACGGCCTGGAGGATGGGGACATCGACCCCTCCGAGCGGGGAGACGTGGTGGAGAAGGACATCGACCTGGGGGGCAGGGTGGAAAGCTGGAAGGGGTATCTGTCCATAGTGTTGGCGGAAAACTTCCGGTGCATGACCTACAGGTCCAGAAGAGTAAGGCATGGCGATAACGGTGCTCCTGCCGTTTCCTATAGCGTCGTCGTGATCCTGGGAAGGGGCGAAGACGTGAAGATAGTCTTCGATGCCTTCTGTAAATGCGTCACGGCGGTAAGCAGATTCGCCATGGAATACAGAAAGAGAACCGAGGAGCGATGGCGTACAGTCAGG
Organism: Dethiosulfovibrio peptidovorans DSM 11002; assembly: GCF_000172975.1. Taxonomy (NCBI): domain Bacteria; kingdom Thermotogati; phylum Synergistota; class Synergistia; order Synergistales; family Dethiosulfovibrionaceae; genus Dethiosulfovibrio; species Dethiosulfovibrio peptidovorans. The sequence goes on along the minus strand of NZ_ABTR02000001.1, from coordinate 356,606 downwards.
AACAGCTACTTCATGGGATTTGTCCGAGGGCTGGAAGACCGATTCGAGGAACAGAGAAAGAAAAACCCTGAATGGGGGCTGGTGCTCGTGAGAGATCCCGAAGTCGAATCGGCCTACGAAGCCCTGGGATTGAAAAACGGCGGAGCCAGCCGAACCGTCCTACGGGGACAAAACGCCTATGCGGACGGTTACGCCAGAGGCAAGGGCTTCTCCCTGGAAGACGACCCTTCTTTGAGGGAGGCCGCCAGCCTGAAAATAGCGGCCACGTAATGATCCCCGGAGTGTACGATTCCACGGATCCCGACGAGGTGGTAGCCTGTCGGGCCCCTTGGCCCAAGAACGAATACGGAATGGGGTGCTCCTGGCGGCCTGAGGGCTGTCGGGAGTGCCGCTATGCGGTGACCAGGAGGAGTAAAGAAAAACTGGAACGCAAATAGAGAAGGGGGCTTCGGTGTGGATCAGGTGGAACGGTTGGCCAGGGCGATAGACATCCTGGTCGAGTACTATCCTTGCGCTTTCAGTGTTTTGCTTGGCGAGGCCGAGCCCCCGACCGACGACGAATGGATAGAGATAATGACCCGCCGGAGGCTCTATGTCTCCGGAGCGGCGGAGGACCCGGGTGTCAGGATAGACAGGGACCCGGATCACGACGGGATATTGAACCAGACGATAGCGCTGGACGAGGTTCGGGGGGTGATAGAGAAAGCGGGCTGGCCGGCCATAGTGGAATCGGCCAGAGCCATAAAGACCTTCTTTGCGGAGGACTGGGAGATTTTCTGTCTTCACGTCCGTTTCGTAACAGGTAAGACCAGGTTGGGCGGGAAGTCCCCGTTACAGAGAGTGGCCGACAGGGTCGGAATGTCACCCGGCACCGTGACCAGGAAGAGGCAGGAGATCCCGATGATGATAGCCCGGGATGCCCTGAAGGGGTTTCAGATAGCTCTGAAATGGTGACGTTATGACGACGTTATAGCGATGATAGTTGTTACTATATCGTTGCGATAACGTGGATGATAAATTTGAAAACGGCCTTATACTGATAGTGTGCCACAACAAGATAGCAGCCCGGGAGTGCAGGCCCGGGATTTCCCGATAAGCCCCGACGCCCCAGCGCCGGGGCATCTTTCCTATTGATCATAGTTGAACTATGCCGTGACTTTAAGGTGTAGATTCAAAGCCGTCAGGACGGCGAGAAGGGTCTGCAATGTGGGGTTGCCTTTATCGCTTAGGCTTCGATAGAGCTGTTCTCTGGATAGTCCGGTCTTTTTGGCTATTTCACCCATGCCCTTGGATCTGGCTACTACGCCGAGGGCTTGAGCTATGTAGCCCGGGTCGTTTGTCTCGAAAGCGTCTTCGAGGAAGATCTCTATAGCCTCTATGTCGTCGAGTTGCTCGGCGAAATCATAATCATAGAGTTTCTCAGTCATGTTAGTTCACCTCCAGAAGTTTGGCTGTTCTGTATCATGATTTATAAACTACAAAAGCGCAAGCCTCGGTCCACACGGACCGGGGCATTTTTTATGCCTTGGAATAGGAGGGGATTGGACATGTACGTTATCTGGTGTCGCAGGGAAGGACGGGGCGGGTTGCGTGTCGGTGTCTCCGACGCCAGGTATCCCATTCCCTACATGGCGGATCCCATCACCATCGTCGAACCCTGTGACGTGCGCCTCATGCGGCGCTGGCTCAGGCGCAGGGCGAAGAAGGGATGGAGCCTCGAGCGGTTGAGAAGGTCTTGCGAGGGATGAGGAGGGAGCGGGATTGAAATACACGAGTCCCTTCCGAGGCAGGAGGCAGATCAACCGGATGAAGCGGGCCATTCTTGAAAGGCCGGGGAGATTCAGCCGGGAGGCGGCTTTGAGGGATTACGCCCTTTTCGTCTTCGGGATCAATTCGGCCCTCCGGATCGGAGATCTGCTCGACCTCAAGGTGGACGACGTCCTGGCCGGTAGAAGCTGTCGTCTCAGGATAGAGGAGGAAATAAGGCTTCGGGAGGGAAAGACCGGTAACATCCGGACGTTCCCCCTCGTAGACAAAAGCCGGGAGGCCTTAAAGGACTATCTGCGCTACAGGAAGGATCTCAGGGGCTTGGCTAGAGACGAGCCCCTATGGGCCGCCGTCCGCCGGAAGGGAGAGGAGATGCGGGCCATATCGAGGATGCAGGTCTACCGGATGCTGAACGATGCGGCGGTACGAGCCAACGAGGCATCGCCTCCGGCGGAGCGGATCAACCTTCGAACCACGTCCATCGGCTGCCACTCCATGAGGAAGACCCTGGGGTACATGCTCTATTACGAGGGTGATTCGGTGCCTCTGGCGGATATCCAGACCATGTACGGCCACTCGTCGGAGAAGGTTACTCTGCGTTATCTGGGCATCACGAAAGAGATAACGGACGGCCACTACAGGGCCTTGAACCTGTGATTGATTTGGCTTCATAATGCCACACTTTAAATCAATCATAGAGTCGAGCTCGTCGTGTTCGATCCTCTATCGGGCCGTCGGGGTTAAACATCGGGGTTTTCGGGGCTCATTAGCGCCGAATCGAAGAAAAGAATCCGGTGTTTGCAAGGCCTCCCGGCGTCGGGGGGTTAATAATGAGATGGTCTGAAACGGTCGTTTTTAATCATTTTTCGACTATCTTCGAGAAAAAGCCTGTTTTCGAGTTTAATAATCTTCCGCTCGAAGGCTATCCAGGCCGGTAGTGGGGCGGGTTTCCGAAAGAGGTTGTTCTACGTTACTCCCTGTCATTGAGTTACGCTGTAGAGAATCCCGAAGAGGCCGATTTCGCCCGATTCGAGAAGCCGTGAGCCCGGTAGTTGCAAAGGGAAAGCGTTACGGGTCCTTCCTGGGGGGTGGGGGCCTCAGGGGTCGGTTGCACCGACGGAAAAATCTCGATTAAAATACGAAATTGGGGTTAAGGGTTAAGCATCAAATATCAATAAGCATAGAACATTAAACGCCGAAATGGGGTGGAAACTAGAGTTTACTTAGGGGGTGATCCGCCTGGCGAAGCCCAACATCAAGGTCGAGGGCGACAGGATAATGCTCTCCACCAAAAGATGCGCCGCCTTTTTCGGGGTGACCTCCAAGACGATGTCGGAGTGGAAGAGGTCCGGCTGTCCTCAGGCCGGTAGAGGGTGGTGGGATCCGGAGGAGGTTTATAGGTGGCGGTGCGGACTGGAGACCGACAGCCCCGACAACGACGGTAACTGGCAGGCGGTAAAGCTGAAAGCCGAGGCCGAATATCGCAAGGCGAAGGCGGCTCAGGAGGAGATTCGTCTTAAGGTTCTGGAGGGGCGGTACATTCCGTTCGAGCAGGTTGAGGATGCCTGGGCCGATCGTCTGGTGATCTGCCGGACCAACATGTTCGGCTGGGTCAATACGCTGCCTCCTCTGCTGGAGGGCATGTCTCGGACGGAGATGGAGAAGATTCTGGGAGAGGAGATCCGGATTCTCTGGGAGGGGTATTCGAGAGACGGCCCCTTCACACCGGCGGGCAAGAAGGAAAAGGAGGTGGTTCGTTGATCGTACCTTGGACATCCGCGGAGCTTGCGGCCTGCAAGCCTCCGGAAAGGATGACCGTAAGCGAGTGGGCGGACCGTTATCGGATCCTGACTCCCAGGCTTGCCGCCAAGCCCGGACCGTGGAGGACTTCCTACATGCCCTATCTGAAGGGGATCATGGATGCCTGGAACGAGCCGGGAGTGGAGGAGATCGTTCTGTGCAAGGGAGCTCAGGCGGGAGCGTCGGAGGCGGCGAACAACTGTCTGGGTTACACGGCCTGTCAGGATCCCGGGGCGGCTCTGGTGGTGTATCCCACCGAGGATATAGCGGAATGGGCCAGCGAAAACCGGCTTCAGGACATGATAAAAACCAGCAACGTATTCAATGGGATCTTTCGGGAGAGGGAGTCGGATCGTCTGGAGCTTCAGTTTCGGGGAATGTATATAGCTCTCACCGGAGCGAACAGCCCCGCCGCTCTCTCCGCCATGCCTATGAGATACATAATCTTCGACGAGATCGACAAGTATCCGAGGTATTCGGGCCGGGAGGCTAATCCGCTGAAGCTGGGGAAGGAGAGGACCAAGACTTTTCCCAACCGAAAGCTGATGTACATATCCACTCCGACTCTGGAGACCGGGAACATCTGGCGGCTTTTGCAGAGGTGCGACGTCGTCTATCGGTACGAGGTTCCCTGTCCTCGTTGCGGAGAGCTCCTTTCCTTCTCCTTCAAGGATGTGTCGTGGCCCGAGGATCTCACGGAAGCCCTCAGGAAGGAGGACGATCCCACCGCCAGACAGAAGATAATTCGCCAGGTGGAGGATCGGGCGTGGTATCGCTGTCCTCACTGTGAAGGAAGGATAGAGGATCGGGACAAGTCTTTTATGCTTGGCGAAGGCAGATGGATTTCGGAAGGAGCCGAGCCGGGGAAGATCCGTCGGATAGGTTTCCACTGGAACTCGATATATTCTCCTCAGATTTCGTTCGGTGCCGTGGCTTCGGAGTTCCTTCGGTCGAAAGACAGTCCGGAGGATCTTATGAACTTCATAAACTCCTGGCTGGCCGAGCCCTTCAGGGAGTCGGTGGCCAAGGCGGAGCCGGAGAAGGTTCTGGAGGCTTCCGGAAATTATTCCCGAGGAGAGGTGCCGGACGAGGCGGTGGCCATTACCGCCGGAGTGGACGTTCAGAAGTCGGAGGCCTATTACGTGGTGCGTGCCTGGGGTCCCGGGTTGACGTCCTGGCTTATCGAGTACGGCCGGTTCGACACCTGGAATGAAACGGACCTTCAGGACGGTCTGAGGGCCCATATAGTGGAGCCGGTCTATCGTTTCGGCGACGGTCGTCTGTGTCAGATCGGCTACTGCCTTGTCGACTGCGGCTACAGGACCGACGAGGTTTACGACGCCTGCGTGGTGTACGGAGATGTTCTGGGTCCGGTCAAGGGCTCCTCTCGGAGGATGGACGGTTATTACCGCCGTCACGTGGTGGACCGCAAGGGCCGGAAAGACGGCCTCACCATGCTGGAGGCGAATACGTCTTTGTTGAAGGATTTCATTTTCGGACGTATGACGAAGGAGCCCGGAACTAGAGGGTCGTGGTCGCTTTTCAGGGACTGCCCGAGAGGATACGCCGAGCAGATAGCGTCGGAGCATAAGGTGATGGTGACGGATGCCAGGACAGGTTCCAGTCATCACGAGTGGAAGAAGATCTCCGGACACGCCGCCAACCACCTTCTGGATTGCGAGGTTTATGCGACTCTGGCGGCCAGAATGCTCAACCTGCACTACATGCCAACGGAGGAGGAGCGGGAGGCCATGAGGCCGTCGTCTTCTTCCGTGGATTCCGCCGAAGGTGCGGGATGGCTGAAGGGCGGCGGTTCGGGATGGTGGAAAGGGAGGTGATCTAATGACCTTGACGGAAGAACTGGCCATGTACGAAAAGGCCGAGGCCGAGATACTGGAGGGAGGGCAGGCCTTCGAGGATAACGGATTGAAGATAGACAGGGCCAACCTGTCCCATGTACAGAAACGGATAAAGGAGCTTCGGGGCATGCTGGCCATGGAAGAGGGAGGAGGTCCTCATGTCGTGGTTTGGTAAGGCGGGTTACGTGCTGGACCGGGCCGTGGGACTGGTGGCTCCCGGAGCCGGTGCCAGACGTATGGACGACAGGGCCAAGATGGAGGCCCGATGGGAGAAACGCAACTACGACGCCGCCAGGATAGACCGCTACGGAAGCGGTTGGGTGGCGGTGAATAAAAGGCCGGACGAGACCGACCGAGTCTACAGGGATAGGATAAGAGCTCGGGCGAGAGACCTTGAACGAAACAACGGAATAGCTCAGAGCGTTCTGCTTGCTATGGAGCGTCACGTCGTAGGCACGGGGCTACGGCCTCAGGCTAAAATCCTCGATGCCGACGGAAAGGAGAACGAAAAGCTGAACCGGGAGATAGAGGCCCTGTGGGAGGTGTGGGCGAAGCCGAAGAACTGCGACATAACCGGCCACGACGGCTTTTACGGTCTTCAGCGGATGATGGTTCGCCGTATGGTTACGGACGGTGAGATATACCCGATTCTCACGGCTCCGGAGGACGGATTCATTCCGTTGCAGATACAGATGATGGAGGCCGACGCCCTTGCGACCTGGATGCCCCGGGCGAAGGATAAGCGGATAGTTTCGGGAGTGGAGGTCAACGAGTACTGGCGTCCTCTGGCCTATTGGTTCTACAGGGACGACATGGAGACGTCCTCTTTCGGCAGAACAACCGATGCGGTGAGAGTGGATGCCGGGCGGGTGTTGCCGATGTTCGTAAAGACCAGACCTCAGGCGGTGAGGGGCATAAGCCAGTTCGCCCATGTCATGGGCAATATCAGAGACTCGGGAGAGTACATGGATGCCGAGCTGATGGCGGCCAGGATAGCGGCGTGCTTCGCCGCCTTCATAAAGACGGGAAGCGGGAACACTCCGTCGATAGGAAGGAACGCCACTGTCCAGGACGCCCTGGGCAGGGATAAGAACGTAACCAGACTCGAGCCGGGAATAGTGAATACCCTTCCGGACGGGGCGGATGTGGAGTTCGCCAACCCGACCCATCCCAACACCGGAGCCTCGGACTTCGTGGCTTTGCAGCAGAGACTGATAGGAGCTGGAACGGGGCAGAGCTACGAGGTGGTGAGCAGGGACGTCAGTCGAACGAACTACAGCTCGGCCAGGGCCGCATCCCTCGAGGACGAGGAAGGATACAAGGTGCTGAGGCAGTTCATGGTCGAGAGGGTCCTCGAGCCTCTATGGGAGGCCTTCGTCTGTGCCTGCGTTCTGTCCGGAAAGCTGAACATACGGGATTATTTCCAGCGTCCCGATGTGTATAACCGGTGCAGGTGGGTTCCTCCGGGAAGGCAGTGGGTGGATCCTCTTAAAGAGGTATCGGCTATCACTAAGGAGATGGAGGCCGGAATAACAACCCTTCAGGATGTATGTGCCTCCAAGGGCAAGGATTGGAGGGAGGTGTTGGAACAGATATCGCGAGAGAGGGAGTATATGACGTCCCTTAATCTCGGAGGTCTTGCCGGATCTTCCGGGATAGGGCAGGAGGCTCTTTCGTTGATGGCTCTGGATAACGGGAAAGGAGAGTGATTGCGTGACCGGTTTTAGAGGTGAGAGGGCTGGGACCTGCTACAGGGATGTCCCTGTAGACGGGACCTACTACAGGGAGATAGCCGGAGTTGAAACCAAGGGTACGGAGAGCTCCAGAACGGTGGAGCTCTCTTTTTCGTCCGAGTCTCCGGTTTCTCGCTGGGGAGAAGTGGAATATCTATCCCACGATCAGGGTGCCGTCGATTTGAAACGATTGGAGGAAATGGGAGTTCTGCTCTGGAATCACAAATCCGACGTTCCAATCGGTTCGATAGAGAAGGTCTGGATAGATGAATCTTCCAGGAAGGGGCGGGCACTAGTCCGATTCGACGACGACGAGGAAAGCGACAGGATCTACAGAAAGGTTCTGGCCGGATCTCTCAAGAGCGTATCGGTGGGCTACAGGGTGGAGAACTGGGAAAAGGTTCCGGCCGGTGGTACGTCCAGCAACGGTCGTTTTGCCGGGCCCTGTTACGTGGGTACCAGATGGGAAGGACTGGAAATTTCCATCGTGTCGGTTCCCGCCGATCCGTCGGTGGGGGTAAACAGAAATACTGAAGGAGGAGATGACGACGTGAAAAGAGACGTAACTTTACCTGAGCCTGAGAACGGGGTAGGAAACAACGGGGCGGCTGCGAATCCGGAAAAAACTCCCCCCGAGGGGGAGCCGGGGGGACGGTCCGCCGACGGCGGGAATCAGAACAGATCCACAAACGACATCCCCCCTTCTCATAGGAATTTCCCCGTAGGAGGAGCTCCAGATAGCAATGTGCTTCAGATCCTCAGGGCCGAGCGGGAGAGGGTATCGGAGATCCAGGAGATGGGAAGATCCTTCGATATCGACCTTGGCGAATTCATCCGTTCTGGTGCGGAACTCGACACGGTGAGAGCCGAGGTCATGAAAAAGCTCAAGGAGACGCGGCAGGCAATCTCCGTTCCCGGCAGGGTGACGGAGGACGAGAAGGAGAAGTTCCGTTCTGCTGCCAGAGATGCGCTCCTGATCCGCGGTGGTCTGCCCGTAGAGGAACCTGCCGCCGGCTCCATGGATCTGAGAGGCTACAGGCTGGAGAGAATGGCCGAGGAATGCCTGACCCGGATGGGCGAGCGGGTCGGTGGAAATCCCATGGAGATGATAGGCCGTGCCCTGACCACCTCGGACCTTCCCGTCATCCTGGGAAGCGTTGCGAACGTCTCTCTTATGGAAGGGTGGGGCGTTCAGGAGGAGAGCTATCTTAAGTGGATGGACGACTCCGGCGTCGTGACCGATTTCAAGGAACACACCGGGGCGAGGGCCGGAGAGGTGGATGATCTGCTTCCTCTGCCGGAATCCGGAGAGTACAAGAGCGGATCCATGGGCGAGGAGTCGGAGGCCTGGAAGATAGGGACCTTCGGCCGTGTGTTCTCCATATCCAGACAGTCGATCGTAAACGACGCACTGGGCGTACTGACCGATATTCCCCGGAAGATGGGCGAGGCCGCCAGGCGCAAGGTGGCCGACGTGGGCTACCAGGCTTTTCTGGATAACCCCAAGATGGGCGACAAGAAGGATCTTTTCTGTACCCATCACGGAAACCTTCAGCCTGCGGCGGCTTTCAGCTTCACCGATTTCGAGGCCACTTTGACGGCGCTCAGTCTCATGGTGCAGGCCATGAAGCGGCAGACGGACCTTTCCGGAAAGAGGCGGCTGAACATCATTCCCAAGTTCCTGGTGGTGCCGGTGGCTCTGGAGCTTGCGGCCAGGAGGTTCCTCAAGCAGACCGAAACCCCTCTGTCGGTGGACACCGCGGCTAACAAAGCCAACGGAGGAGGAGCAAACCCCTACGCCGGAGCCTTCGAGCTCGTGTCCGATCCCAGATTGGACGACGTGAGCGAGACCGCTTTCTACATGGCCGCCGAGAAGGGCAAGACGGTGAAGCTGTTCTTTCTGAGCGGAATCAAGGAACCCTATCTGGAACAACAGCAGGGATGGAACGTGGACGGAACGAGCTACAAGGTGCGAATAGACGTGGGAGCCAAGGCCATGGACTGGCGCGGTTTCCAGAAAAACCCCGGGGCGTAGGCTTCGGGGTTTTCTTTCGAAGGAGGCGATTCGTGTGAGAACTTACGTGGAGATAGGCGGCAGGATGGATTACACGCCGACCGAGGATGTGTCCGTAGACGATGTGGTCGTTTTGGGGGGAAGGATCGGAGTGGCCACTACCGATATACCGGCTGGGAAAATGGGAGTTCTGGCCGTGGTGGGGGTGTTCCGGCTGCCCGCCGTGACGGGGACGGCCTTCGCTCCCGGAGAGGCTCTTTACTGGGACGCCTCTGCCGGAAGCCTGACCAGGGACGGTACGGGCGACAAACCCCTGGCGGGGTACGCCTGGACTCCGAAGGCGGCTTCGGCGAACTTCGGAGAGGTGAAGATCGACTGATGGGATCTTTTCGGGATCACCTGACATCTACGGTGGAAGCCCTTTTCAAAGGTGATTGGGCCGACACGGTGGTCTATAACGGCAGCGAGATCCGGGCGATCATCCGCAAGGGCAGAACCGGAACCGACGGAACGGGTTTCGGGTCGGACGGTTCCTCCACGGAAGGAACTTTGAGGATAAGACTTTCCGATGTGGATCCCTGCGAAGGAGACGAGGTCGTCGAGGCCGATGGAAAGGTCTGGTCGGTGGTTAGAGAGATCTCCCGTTCCATGACGACGGCTCTGCTGGAGATCCGGACGGATCGGTCGTTTCTGTAATGGGGAGGTGATCCTATGTCCGTCACAGTTTCCTGGAAGGATATGGCCACTCCATGGGTGGAGGACGTTATCAGGGAGTTTCCCGAATTTCGCCGGAGGGCCTTGAAGTCTGTCGGATGGATGATGCAGAAGGAGATAAAAAAAGGCATAGAGAGCGGAGCTCCCGGAGGAAGACGCTACGCTCCTCTGTCCGGCGTAGCCCGCGGCGTCAAGGCGAAATCGAAACTCAGGGTCATGAAAAAAAAGAAGGTAAGAAGCGGACCTCTCGGCAAGCTTCGAAAGGCCGTGGGCTATCAGTATAAAGACGACGGCTCCCTGACCGTGGGGTGGCTCTCGAAGAGCGCCGTATATCTGGGGTCTATGCAGGAAAAGGGACGGCGTCTTCCGGTTACCGAAAAGATGCGGCGGTTCTGGTGGTCCGGAGCCAGAGGCAAAAAATGGCCCAAGGTGCTGAAAAAAGGCGTACGTCTTCGGAAAGAGACGAGGGAGATAATCCTCCCCGCCAGGCCGACCATAGGTCCTATGAGGGAGGTTCTGGTTCCCAGAATTCCGGGATATTTCGTGAAGAAGATCGACGGTTACATGGAGGACGATATGAAGAGGTCCACGAAAAAGAGCAAGAGAAAATACAGAGTCTACGGAAGCTGGTGGTGACGAGGTGAGATTGACTCAGGTAATGATGGAGATAAGAGACTCCATAGCCCGGTCCGAAGAGGTCCGGGCTTTCTGTTTGGACCGTTTCGGCAGAGAGCCGACCGTGATGGCCGGATATAACGCCCGGCGTCCTCCCGGAAACGACGAGCTTCCTACGATCGTGGTCGCTCCCGACAGGAGCGATTTCGATGGAGCCGGTCGTGGAGAGCACAAAATAGATCTCATGTGGGCGGTGCTGAACGACGGAGGAGAGGAGCGGTACGGCAACAAGATCACGTTTCCCGGCTTTCTGCAGGTGGACGAACTGGGCGAGCTGGTGCTGTCCTCCCTGGAGGCGGTGGGGAACGAGTACAGAATAACCTACACCGGATACGATCTCTTCAGCTCCGATCAGTCTCCCGCCTTCGTGGGGGAGATGGAGCTGACGGTCACGGAATGGTGAGAGAGGGGCGATAGGAATGGCGAACGTAAGGAATTCCAACGATATAGTTCTGGGATCCGGTCGCATGTTCGTCGACGGCGGGGATGTCGGTCAGCTGAAGGACGATCTGACCTTCGAGCACGGAAAGGAGATGTACGAGCTGAAAGCCGGGTTCCCGGCGACGGTGGTCCTTTCTGCTCTGGTCAGTGAGGAGCTGACCCTGAGCTTCAATCTGCTGGAGACGAACCTGGATATGGTCTGCCGTCTGATGCCGGAGTACGATCCGGTAACAGAAAACGCCGGAACCGCCACCGTCGCCGACGAGCTTGTGACGCTGTTCGATTCCGTCCATACCATGCTCGGCAAGGGCAGGGTGGAGGGGGACGCCACGGTAACCACCGTGGACGGTACGGCTTTGACCGAGGGAGTGGACTATTACCTGGACCGGTTGAACGGGACCATCTACAGAGTGCCCGAATCCGCCAAGATAGCCGACGGCGACGACGTCAAGGCGAGCTATACGTATAAGACCTACGAAAGCAAAGGGTTCGGCGTCGGCGGCGGAACCTCGACGGACAAGACTTTCCGGGTCGATTTCTATCACAAGCGCAGAGACGGAAAGTATCGTCACGTCCGGATATGGAAGGGCAAGGTGAAGGGTAACTTCTCCATGGCGTTCAAGGAGGCTTCCGAGTCGCCTCTGGCCGTGGAGGTTACGGCCATAGCGGACAGCACGAAACCGGCGGGGCGTCAGCTTATGACGGTTATGGATGTGCCAGCGGAGGCGGTTCCCGGAGGGGGCTGGTGATGCGCCATTTTCCCGAGCCTGCCCGGTTGGTCGTTACCATAGGCGGGCGGCCTCATAAACTGCGGTATCTGACGAGGGCGGACGTTTCCGCCCTCGTCGTGTCCATAAGGGAGCTGTGCGACGGCGAGATTCCCGAAGACGGCAGAGAGGCCATGGATGCCTTGCTTGCAGAACGGAGGGTTCTGGACCCTATATTGATGGATGCCTTCCCCACGGCGGATTCCATTCCGGCGGAGGATGCCGATGTGAAGTCCGGTCTATTGGCCATAGTCTGGGAGGTCAACAAGGTGCCGGATATATTGGAGGATCTCAAGACCCACGGCGAGGACGGAGCGGATGACTCGGAGGGGGATCCTCTGGCATGGCCGAAGTTCTGCCTTCATATGAGGCGCAACTTCGGAATAGACGAGGAGACCATGTTCCACCGCTGGACCTACTGGCAGTTCGTGGGCTTTATCGAGGCCGCACAGGAAATCCTGGACCCCGACGACGAGCGGGGCAAGGGAAAGCGACGGACGATAGAGGACCTGGTAAAGGATGGGGTTTCGGGGATGTAGTTTAAGGAGTCTTGTGTACGCTCCGATGTTATAATCAGGCTAGAGCAGGTATCCTAAAAAGTCGCTTGAAACGTGAGGAGGGATCCTGATGCGTTGTGAAATAGGAACGGGACGACGTATGGAAGAGAAAGAGGTTCGTCGTAAAACCCAAGATTCTAAACGTGCGATCAATGAGATCTGTGGTAAGTACAGCAAGTTGCTGAGCAGTTCCGATAAGTTTCTTGAAGAAAAAAGAGCTGCGAAGGAGAAATGGTAGATTATGTTCTGGATGCCTGCTCGTTAATAGCCTTTTTTAGAGGCGAAAGGGGTTCCGATCGCGTAGCCGAGATATTGACGAACAACGATTGCGTTATACATGCCGTAAATTGGTGCGAAGTGCTTTATGACCTTATGAAGAGCCGGGAGGGCGAATCCAAGGTTAAGGAGTTTTCGGCTGACCTGCGAAAGTGCGGCGTGACGATTTATGAGGCCGTGGATGGCGACATGTGTAAGGATGTCGCACGTCTCAAGGCTAAGTTTTTCGAGAGGAAAGAATCGCTGGCTTTTGCCGACTGCTTCGCCTTGGCCTTGTCGAAAAAACTCAACGCTCCCTTGGTGACGTCGGACAAGGAAATGATATCCGTTTGGGATGAATATGAGATACGTTTTTTTAGGCCTCCCAAGCTTTGGTTTAAACCTCACCACATGATAAATGGAGCTATGAACGGGAAAATCGAGATAGATGAATACTCGTCCGAGTCTGAGATAGTTCCTACCGTGAATAGACTGATTCAAGAGACCGCTTGGCTTCTTAAAGCTTCCTTCCTGGATAGAAGAAGATTCGAAGCCGGATTTTCTGCCGTTTTGGAAGACTCATTCGATGATGGAAGGTCCAAGACGCTCTCTTTGAATATGGGGGCTGAGTTGACTGAACTTTATAGGCCGAGCCTTTTGGTGGAAGCCCTTCTCGTCGGGGTTCTTGCGGGGGCTGGTTACGGACCTGATCTAGATTGAGTAAGCCGCTGCCTGTTAAGGTGGCGGCTTTTTGAGTCTTATCAGCTTGAGGCATGGCCGAAGTTCTGCCTTCATATGAGGCACAACTTCGGAATAGACGAGGAGACCATGTTCCATCGCTGAACCTACTGGCAGTTCGTGGGCTTTATCGAGGCCGCACAGGAAATCCTGGACCCCGACGAAGAGCGGGGAAGGGAAAGCGACGGACGATAGAGGACCTGGTAAAGGATGGGGTTGCGGGGATGTAGGGGTGGCATGTTGTCGATGCTACGACACTATCGTATAATTAGTAGGCATCGGAAGGGAGGAGAGTTCCATGAAGAGAAAAGCATGTTTCAGCCGAAATGTCGTTTTACTCGCTGCGGAGCGTGTCCGCTCTGGAGCTTCTCCTGTGTCTTGCCCTACTGTGAGGACGGAAAAAACGCAGGAGGAGATCGACAGAGCTTTTAGAGCTGCGTCCAAGGCATTGAATCGCTCGGAAAGTAGATAGGTTGCATGTCTCGCAAGCAGTTCAACTTTATCTACGATAAGCTTGTAAAGGACGAGAACGATATTCTCGGCCATATCGCCTACTCGATATATAAAAACCAAAAACGTGAGGAAATAGCGAAGATAAAGTCGAAAAACGGAGGTGCCGACGTTACGGACGAGGATTTGGCTCCGTTTGTAGACCTATCTCAAAGCAACTCCCAGGTTGGGTTTTATAAGGATAAAGCGACGGCGCTTGCTCAACTATTTCTTGATGAGGTCGTAGGACAAGAGCTGGAAGAGGCGAAACGAAAACAAGAGGCGGATTTCATCCGTAACCACAAGGCACATGGTTTTATGTACGGTGTTTGGCAGGGAGTTGCCGCCTCTGTGATCTTCGTTCTTGCCGGATTTGCCTTCCTTATGGCTACCGGTGGATGGGCCAGGATTGGGAAAGCTCTAATTGAAATAGCGAAATGAAAGGCCCCTCAGATGAGGGGTCTTTTTTGTTGAGGGTAATATCTATCTCCCTGGGCTTTGTAGGAGGAAAACATCGTGAAGGTTTCTCTTGGCTTTAAAGATGGCGAAGGAAGCCTCTTTTTCGAGTATATTTGGTGTCTTCAGGGGAGTAGTTGGGAACCTTCGGGAGGCACATTACGTCGAAGTTTTGCATCTGTTTTTCGGAAAAGCTCCCTGCTTCGTACAGCTCACGATCGGATGGAGGTACAGGGGCGTTCCGTCGATCTATCGGAAACCGTCGCCGTGATGGAAAGAAACGACGAGAAAGGCGAGATAAGGTCCGCTTTCGATTTTTTTCGTGCCGCAGAGAGCCGAAGGGAGGCAGAAGAGATGATAGACGTGCTGGAGGCTAATCCCGTAGCTGGTGATTCTGATGTGACGTTGTTCGAGTTCGAGCGAATGGTGGTAAGGGTGGTATTCATCGACGGCAATCCTTGGTGGGTAGCAAAAGATGTATGTGATATATTAAGCCTTGGTAATGTTACGGAGGCCTTACGTGGTCTGGATGAGGATGAGCTGACTTCAGTAATACTGAAGTCAGGTGGGCAATCTCGAGAAATGAAAGTCATCAACGAACCTGGTCTTTACTCCCTTATCCTCAGATCCAGAAAGCCAGAGGCCAAACGATTCAAACGCTGGCTTACCCACGAGCTTCTGCCGACCATACGAAAAACCGGAAGCTACGCTCTTCCCGGCGTCGATCCATCCAAGAACGGCAGAAAGGAAGAGCTTGCGGAAAAACGTCTCGCCATCATGGAGCGGAACGCCAACTGTCGAATGGCCAAGATGATCCTGAAGGGCATGGACGCCTTCAAGGACGTCATGACCAAAGAGTCCAAGACCGTCTTTATGGCCAAGTACGGCGAGCTGGTTACAGACGTCGATCTGACTCGTCTGCTTCCCAGATCCGCCGAGCCGATGTACTCTGCCACCGACATAGGGAAGGAGTGTGGAGTCTCCGCCCAGGTGGTGGGCAAGGTGGCCAAGTCCCATCATCTGAAGAGCCCGGCGGGGGAGGACGGAGAATACGGCTACTGGATAAGAAGCAAGTCCCGTTATTCCAGCAAGGAGGTCAACACCTTCGTGTACAACGAAAGAGGCAGGGAGTGGTTTCTGGATCACTTCGGTATAACGGCCATGGTGGAGTAGAGCTTAACCAATACTGACTAAAGTCGTCCCTCAGGGGCGGCTTTTTTTATTTCTCTCCGGAGGTGATCTTTTGTCCAAGCGGGACGTACAGATAAACGTAGGGGCTCGTGTAGATCAGGCCGTGAGCGCCTTCGACAGATTGCAGAAAACCCTCTATCTGAACGGTCACCGCCTGGAGACCTACGGCCAGTCGGTAGGGAAGGTTTTCGACCCGGCTATGAAGGGGCTTGTGGCGGTAGGCCTTGCGGCCAAAACCGCCGCCGCGGGAACCGGATTGGCCGCTTTCTCGGTGGCCCAGGACCTCGAGGAGGCCATGGCGGTCGTCGCCCAGAAAACCGGAGAAGGCGAAGAGGCCCTGAAAGAATACGAGGACATCGTCAGAAGGCTTTTCAGGGAAAACCCGGTGTCCGGATACGGAGAGGTGGCCCAGGCTCTGGCGGCTGTTCGGGTGGCGACCGGGGCCGCCGGTGAGGCTCTGGAGAAACTGACCCAGCAGTATCTGTCCCTGTCGGACGTTACCGGAGTGGATCTCAACAACGCGGTTCGTCTGGGTTCCAGGCTCTTCGGGGACTGGTCCATCTCGACGGATAAACAGACCGAGGCGTTGGATGCGCTGTTCGTTGCATCCAGATCGACGGGGGCTTCCATAGAAAACCTGGCGGAGAAGGCCGTTACCTATGGAACCAAGTTCAGGCAGCTGGGCTTCTCCCTGGAGGAGGCTCTCGGGTTGTTGGGCAAGTGGGAGAAGGAAGGGGTCAGCACCGAAAAGGCCCTGTCCGGTCTTGGCCAGGCGATAACCAACATGACCCGAAGCGGTGTCCGGAACCTGGTTCAGGGATGGAAGGACCTTACGAATAGCATAAAAAACGCCACCACCGAAGGAGATGCCATAAACAAGGCCGTGAAGTATTTCGGCGCCGATGCAGGTCCGGACATGGCGGCGGCTATCAGGGAGAACCGCTTCGAGCTCGGAGCGTTGGTGGAGGTCTTGTCGAAGGCCGAGGGAGCGATCGAAACGGCCGACGAGGAAACATCTACGTTGATAGAGTCTCTTCAATCACTTAGGAATACCGCGAAAGACAAGCTCCTTGAGCCGTTGGGAGACGAGGTGTCTCGATATGTCGCCCACGTTGCCGAACTGCTGGAGGTTCTCGTCGAATGGGCGGACGAAAACCAGGTGCTTAAGGGCTCGGTTGATGCCTTCTTCGAAGGATTGGGGTTAGGCAATATACAAGTGGAAGAGTTCAAAGAGGCGTTGGAGAAGGTCGATGTCGCCTCCTTCACCGATCAGTGCGAGACCTTCGGCAGAATGCTGAAGGCTATCTATCGATCGCTTAAGACCATAGCCGACATGATCCCCTGGGAGCTCCTGATAGAACACGCCGACAGCCTGACCAAGATCATAATATACGGGTGGGCCTCCGGTAAGGTTTTGTCCATAGCCGGAGGAGTTCTAAGCCTTGCGGGATCTTTTGGCGACTTGGCCGATATGATGGAGAAGTTCAACAAGGTGGCGGCTTTTATCGAGGGTACTTCCATCGCTAAGTGGCTTATAAAAAGCGGAGCGGCATTATCGGAGATGATTAATAAGTTGGGAGACAGTGGACGACTGTCTCGCTGGGCCAAGGACTTTCGCAACGAGATGCGGGCGTTGATCAAGTACAAGGGAGCTTGGTTCTACGAGCTTAAGCTCGCTCTTGGTGGTGCCGGGGCGAATATAGGCCTGGATATGGGGCTGGAGGATCTGGAAGGGTTCGAAGAGGCCTTGAAGGGAGATAAAGAGGCCCTCGAAAGTCTGCCTGAACCGATTCAGAAATGGATAGAGAAGAACAAAAAGACGAGTGTATCGCTAAAAGAGACCTCCAAGGCCGTCGAGGATTTGGACGATAAGATCAAAAACGTATCGGATGATATGAAAAAGCTTGAAGAGGACCCGTTTTCTCTAGCTAGTCTATTCGATGATGAAGAGCTTTTTGATAACCCCGACGATCTCCTAGCCAGGTGGGTTAGCGATAAGCCGATCAGAAAGATAGATTTAGCCATCTCGGACCTTAAGAAGCGTGTAGTGGAGATAAAAGCCGGCGGCAAAGAGGCGATGGAAACATTGGGAGTCTCCGCCGAAGAGGCCGATGC
Organism: Dethiosulfovibrio peptidovorans DSM 11002; assembly: GCF_000172975.1. Lineage (NCBI taxonomy): Bacteria > Thermotogati > Synergistota > Synergistia > Synergistales > Dethiosulfovibrionaceae > Dethiosulfovibrio > Dethiosulfovibrio peptidovorans. The sequence goes on along the minus strand of NZ_ABTR02000001.1, from coordinate 339,035 downwards.
CGTGATGAGAGACTCCATATTGAAGGCGGTAGAGGAGATAAAGAAGTCTCTCGCCGACGAGGATCCCTATATGGCCACCGCCTTCGTATCCGCCATGGAGAAGATGGGAACGGAGGGGGGAGACGCTCTTATGGCCTCCATAGCCGGGGCCATGGGCAAGGGGCAGGATTCCATCGTAAAGATTCTGACCGGGGCCATTCAGGACGGCTTTATAAAAGGTCCCGCTCTGACAGAGGCCATGAAGCTCATTCAGAAGAAGACGGACGAGCTCGTCAAAAAAACCGGAGATCAGATAGAAAAAGAATATGCCGGTATGAAATTCAGCTCCGCCTTGATGGGAGATCTGAAAGCCTACCACGCCAAGCTGGAGCTTTCCAACCTGGGGGTTCAAAGCAGGATGCCGAAGTTCTCCGGTAAGGGCGAATTCGGCGGGACGGTCAACAAGGTGTCCGCCCCTATATCGATACAGATAGGCACGGTCAACGTAAAACGTCCGGAGGATGCGGACAAGACCGGTCGGGAGATCGGCCGGGGGATAGTCAAGTCCTTCGATCTGGGGTACTGAGGAGGGTGGTCCCATGAGCTACGACCCGGTGGCCAACTACGAACTTACGGATATCGAGGAGATCCCCCACGGCGAGATGGTGGTCACAGCCTCGGGGGAGACTGTTTTCGTCCGTCGCCCCGGCGGCAGGGTCCGTTTCAGGGCCACCTTTCAGGGGCATTTCACCTCTCACCCTGCGGGATTTTTCACGGTCGGCGAGGTCTTCTCCCATCAGGGAATAGAGTACGTGGTGGAGCAGATAAAGCTGTCGGGGCTTCACCGGATAAGGGCAGTCGACGGGGAGTTTTTCGACGGTCGGTCCTACGAGATACAGGCTTTGTCCACCAGGGCCTACGATGGAAGCCTGGATATAGACGAACCTATGGCGGGGGAGTAGCCCATGGATAGCGTATCCTGCTGGGCAAGTCTGCATCTTTGCGGCGGGGAACCGCCTCTCTGCCTGGCTGTCAGCCTGAACGGAGAGCCAGAGACGGCGGTGGGCCAACGTTACGAGGCAGGAGACTCACGATGTTTTGACCCTGGAGGTGGAGCCTCGGACTATTTTGTTGTATCTGGAGACTTTGCAGGTCGGCAGGGTCGGTTTGTGTCGTCCGGCGTTTCGATTCGAACCTCTCACGAATGCCGGTAAGCTGACCAGGTTGGACGTGTCCTTTAGGGGTCTGCGATCGGAGGATATGCAGGTTTTCCGTCCGTTCCGCTGGATGTTGTGCCCCGTGGAGGCGGACGCCAGCGTATCGCCTCGGTGGGTGGTGGACCGTCCGGTATTCGGAGAGACCGGACGACTCTGCGACTGGGAGGACCTTTGCGTCTCTGGGGCCATGAGATGGACCTCGGAACTCTCCGCCGTCCTTTCCAGAGGCGAGGCGGCGTCGGTGGATCTCTCGGGCGTTCCCGCCTGGGTGTCGGGGCTTCCGGCGTCGGCCCACATGATAAGGCCCTGGGCGGATGTGAACGGCGTGGCCCGGACTACCAGAGAGATTCCGGTGTCGATACATCCATCTGGCGGAGTGGTCTACGGATGGGTCGGATACCTGCCGATATGGTCGGTTTTCCTGCCGGTCGAGGGCTCCTCCGGCGGAGATCCCATGATAGCGGTGACATCGAGGCCCAGGCGGTCGGACATCGCCGAGGCGGAAGTCGTTTTGGAGGTGAAGTAGTGCGGGAAATACAGGCCCCGGCCCTGCCGGATGGATATGTGGAGTTTTCCTATAGAAGAGAATTACGGGCCCTCATAGGGACATGGCAGGGAAAGGTACTGTTGCCTGCGGGGAGTCCTCCGGAGCTTGGTGGATCTTGGACGGTCCCGGGGATCATGGAAAACGGGCTGGTGTCCCGGGCGGATAAACTGGGGGACGCCGAGGACGGACGGGTGTTGTGGTCCCTCTCCGGCTACGATGCGGGGTTCCGGCTCATGAAAAGCCCTCTGTTGCCTCACCAGATAAAAGGATCCACCCTGGGAGATGTCTTGTCCGAGCTGGCGGAGGGGTGCGGGTTGAAAGCGGACGTGACTCTGGACAGAGACGTCCCGGTGGACGCCCGACACCTGGTTTCGGGCCAGACGGCGGCGAACGCCGTTTTGGACCTCGCCACCCTCGGGGGAGCCATCGCCTATATGACCCAGGACGGAACCCTGAAAGTAGCTCCGCCCCGGCCTTGTAAAACCTATCCCTGCAAGGGGTTGAACCTGGACGACGTACAGGCCCGGGATCTGGATCTCGACGGGTACGCCTCCGGCGTGGTGGTTATCCTGGGACGCCGGGGAGACTCCTCCGGTTCGGTAGACGAAGACGGTCCTGGAGGCGGCTATTATGGGACGACTCCCTCTGGATCGTTGAAGCGGATCACGAAGCGGGGGACCACCGCCTTGCCGGGGGGGACCCTGTCTTGGAGATATACCCTATTGTCGCCTATAAACGTGGTCGAATCCTATGGAGCGAGCTTGTTTCTTCCCGGGGCCGGTATCAGAAAGAGTATCGTGTCGGATTACTCCTATGACGTGGAGTCCTCCGTGGTAAGAGTAGGCGACCAGGAACAGCGGCTGTGGAGATTCTGCCTCGTCGAGGCCGGAAGCGTCGAGGATACCGCCGTCGATGCGGTCTATTACGATAATGCCACGGGCGGGTTAGCCACCGAGACGGTCGAGCACGTCATGGAGTATCAGGTGAGACGATCCTACGACATGGACAAAACCCACATCTTGAAGGAAGTAGTGGAGATCAATTCGTATGATCCCGACAGAAGAAGAAACGACGTACCCTACACCCACAAGACCGAGCGGGCCTGGACGTGGGACGACGATCACGGATACAGAGGGCTCACCGAGAGGGAATGGAGCTATGAGGAAAGAGACGTCGGAGAGGCGGACCTTGTGACGGGATCGGACGGGAACCCTCTTACCTGGGTAGGGAGCGACGGCCAAACCAGGTACATACAGCTTCCGGCCTATCAGACCACCACGATGATAAAGAGGGAGCGACAGAGACAGATAGACGAGGTTTTCGACGACGACGGTAAATGCGTCACCCGTATAGAGAGGACGACCGACGACAACGGGTTGGCGGATATGCTGGAGAGAGGGCTTTTCGGAGACCTTTACGACCCTGCAAACTCCAGGGCCGGGGAGGCCCTGGCTCAGATGAAAACGCTACTTCAAGACGGCTCCATGAGGATAATTCAGGTTCCAGGCGGATCCTCCATCTCGGAGGAGGTCGGAACGCTGTCTCAGCCCGGCAGGAGATACAGGGAGAAGACGTCGGGCGAGGACGGTGGAAACCGCTATATAGACGGGATCTGGTCGGAAGAGACCTGCCCGTTTTTGTGTAGCGATGGAACCTGCGGGGTCGTAGAGTCTCCATCGGCGGTCTCCGCTCCCGGGACGTCGAGGTCGAAGCCTTCGGGATGGGACGGAAGCGGCGTCGAGACGGTAGACGGTCCGGTTCATTCGACGGAAGACTCCGAATCGGATTCGGAGGATTACATCGAAGGTGATCCCTGCGGCTATCTGGAGGACGGAAAAACTCCGGGGTACGAGAGGTGTTCCAGGTACAAGGCTTTCCGCCATCTGGCGGGGTCTACCTCCGGGACCTCTCCGGTGTCTCCGGTGGTGGGCATGTCCGGAGGAGGAAGTATATGGACGGAGAAGGAGCTGTACATAGATGAGCATCTCTCGGAGGATCGAGCCAGGTCGATAGCCCAGACCATTGCAGACAACATCCTGTCGGTCAAGAAGGTAAGCAGGGGGATAGTGGAGACGGTCACGGTACCCCTGGACATGAGGGTCCATCCGGACGGGGGGGTGATGGCGGTGGAACACAGTTTCGACAGGCTACAGACCTCCATATCCTTCCGTCCTTCGGACACTACGCCGCCGGAGTATCTGATGTTGCTCAACTCCGGATCCACCGCCGCCAACGTCTACGCCAGGGAGAGTATCGGCAAGGGCCGGAGCGCCTTCGGTCGGGTGGTGGACGTCCGACCGGACAGGGCTCTGGTCATACTGGGCGGTCGTCCGGTCAGCTGTACCTCCTCCATACGGATCAAGAGAGGAGACAACGCACTTGTGTTCCTTCCTCCCGGGAGCGTCTCCAGCGGCGTTATCCAGGCGGTGATGAAATGACGAAAGCGAGAGTCTACACGGGTCCGGTCGGGCGGTTGTCCGGCCACGTGCTTGGCAGGGTTCCCTTCGCCGTGCCGGAGACGGTTAAAATCCGTCTCCTCGATAGGGAGGCCGGGAAGCCGGACGAATCCGGAGAATTGATCGAGGTATCGGGGGACGGGCGGATCTGGCTTTTCGAGAGCGGTGTATATATATGGAATCGAGAAGAGGGGGTAGGCGAGGGCCTGTCCCCTCTTTTTTTATGCGACGAGGCGGTCCTGTCGGGGTACGACTGGGCTCTGGTCTCCGGCGGCCTGGTCGTGGACGGGGTTTTCGTCTCCGTGGAGATGCCCTGCCCGATGCCCGACGCCGGTAACTCCGGCTGGTGGGTGGACCGGTGCGACGATAGCGACACGGCTCCGTTCGTTCCTTCTCTCTCCTCTGTTGAGTCGGCTTTTTTCGGCCGGTGGTGCTATACGCCTTTGAGTTTTGCCTACAGATGGGAGCGGGAGGAGTACCGCAAACTTCGCGAGGCGGCAGACAAGGCCAAGGGTCTTGAAAGGGCGGCACTTGCCGCCAGGCTGATGGAAGTGGAGCGGTTCGAGATCGGAGACATCGCAGGGTCCTCCGGGGTCTACGGCATGACCTGGTACGACTGCGACCCCGCCGCGGAAACCGAGATGACAGAGCCTTCCTTCGGCGGGCTGTGGCTGGACGGTGGCGTCTTGTATGGGGCCGGGAGCAAGTCGGCTGGGAGGGCCCTGTTGGTGCCTACTTCCTTCGACTCCGATGGTACCTGTCTAGGGTTGTCGGTGGTCCATAGCGGAGAGCTCCAAGGGCAAGAACCGGGACAGGTTATCCCGGTACGAGGTGGAGCTGTCCATGTAGCGGCGGGAGAGGGGGACCCACGAGGTCGGCTGTTGTCGGTCCGTGGTCCTTATGCCCTACATCTATGGGGGGAGGAGACGAGGCTATACGAGATCGAGGAGGGCTTTCTATCTCCCCGATGGGGTTATCTGGCCCTCCCCGGGGTTCTTTCTCTGAACGGGAAAGTCTTTCTCTGGTGGCCGTACGGAGATATCCCTTCGAAACTGGGAGGGGCGGCAAGGACCATGGAGCGATGGTGTTTTCCCGGAGAAGCAGAGCCGGTCGATGCGGCGGGGCCTCTTCTGATTGCAGAGGCCTCCGGTGGGGCGGTTATCACGGATATGCGGACCATGCGACGGCACATAGTCCCGGAGGTGGGAGATATCCAGGTTTCTGAGGGACATGGTTTCGTCCGGTCCCATTCGGCTAACGAAAAGGTCTGCCTTGAAAGTAGTTCCCCGGTGGAGGCGGTAGGCGAGGGAGGAGAGCGTTTTTCCCAGGACGTGAAGCCGGAAGACCTCTGCATCCCCTGGCTGGGCAGGGCGGGGGATCCTCTGGAAATAGGCTGGTGGGATTTGCCGGATCTGGGAGTTCGGGGAAGCCCTCCGAACCTGGAAGGCTTGGGCGATAGCGACGGTTCAAACGACTTTCACGACGGAACACACAGGGACAACCGAAAGGGAATGTCGGTAACTTCCGACGGCCTGATCTATCTATCCGGAGACAACTACGAAGACGAGGCCCTCGATGTGATGGCATGGAAGTACGACGGTGGAGGCTGGGAGAAAAACCGGGTTTCATGGCCCTGTTCCGACAGACTGGTGGCCCCGTATGGACAGGGGAATTACCACGTTCACCACTTCCCCGGTGCGGACTGGAGTCTGTTCCACGCCCCGGTAGGAAGGATACGTTATCGGAAGTTACTGGAGACCACCGACTGGTCTTTCCTAATGCCTCTCGTCGGTCTCGGAGGAGGGTTCGCCCTGTACGGAGCCCTGATGGTTCAGGAGGCTTTCAACAAGTACCTGGAGGACTCCTTCGGGGACGCTATGCTGGTTTACACTCTGCCGAATCAACGGCTGTACGTTGGAGACCCTCTATTCCAAGAATGGGAAGAGGTGGACGCCGGACCTGGCTATTTCTGGACTTTCGCCGGATGGGCTACGGTCAGAGACGAGCCTATGGCTGTTTTTTCCAAGCTGAAAGAGGCCACCGGCAACGACCCCAAGCCGGAGGTATGGGGGGTCTGTCGGAGCGGGGCGCGCCGGATCGACCCGGAGGAGGCGGGAGAGGTAGGAGAAAAGGCCGCCGGATTGGTCCCCTCCACCTACTGGGCTAGGTGGGGAACCTGGCCTGGGGGAAGCGGCGGGGTAAAGGAGGACATAGACTCCATTCTCGGGAATAAACCCTGTCTGTATCCTCTTCCGGAGCCGACGGGGAACCCCGAGGCGGCGCTGGCCGAGAACATGGTGGAGAGGATGGATCTGTGGAGAGAGAAAGCCCAGGACATAAACCGTCCGGCGGTGACCATGGGTCAGACCTACGATCATCAGATACTTTCTGCGGCGGCCATAGACCCAACCGTCCCGCTGGTAGATGCGAGGCTGGAGATCGACGAGGAAGGCACCACCTGGGTGATGCTTCGACATTGGACGGGGGTCTGGCTGTCGGTCCGGTGCGAGACGAGCCCCTCTCCGTATGTCTTGGAGCAGGCGACCGATTGGGAACTGGTAAGCCTGGGGTCTCGTGAGGATGGGGCGATCGTGGCCCTGTTCGGCCATGGCAGATGCTCCCTGTCCATCGGGGATTACGACAAGGCTCTAGAGGTGTTCGGGTTCGGCGAATGGTGGACGAGGATGGCTCTCCATACCTGGTACGCCCGGTTTTTTCCGGTGGTGATACGGCAGTCGCCTGAGGAACTGGACCGGATGGCCCGGCTATGGAAAGAGGAAGAAAAAAGGGAGGAATAGATATGCCGATAATGCAGTTGAGAACGAGCGACGATGCGTATCCACTGAGCCGGTTGGACTTCGGGGCCATAGACACCGGGACGACCAGTGTACAGATAGGGTTCCGCCTATGGAACGACAGGCCGACTCAGGTGTCCGGCGAGTTGCTGGGGACCGCCGACGGAGCGAGGGTCAGTTTCGCCACCCAGTTCAAGCCGCTGGTGAACCATCCGGAGGCTCCAGTCGCGGTCAAGGTGGACGGCTCACCTGCGACGGGGGTCTCTGTGGACCACGAGAACGGTCTGATAGTTTTTTCGTCCCCTCCTGCCGACGGGAAGGTGGTCACCTGCGATTATGCCTACTCCGTAGGGTCCACCGACGCCAACGCCGTAATAGTGACCATGGAGCAGGTCGCTGGCGTGGCCGGAGACGGAGTGACTAGATCCTTTCCCCTTCCGTCCAGATGTCTGACGCCATTGAAGTTGTTGGTGGGAGGAGTGGAGATACCGGAGGGAACAGGCTTCGAGATCCAAGACGACGGCGAGAGCCTGTACATAGCGGAGCCTCCGGAGGCCAACGAGTCCGTGCTGTTCTCCTACGTGGATCCCGTCTGTCAGGGAGGATATTACGAGACCAGGAGCTCCGGTCTTGATAATCCATATAGCCAGAACGACATGGCCGACGATGCGGAGACCGCTTTTTTCAAGCTGGGCGGGGCCTTCTCCGTGGAGAACCGTCTGGTTGGAACTGGAGACGGGAGTAAAAAGATATTCGACACCGGCACCCCTTTGATACGTGAAGTCTCGAAGGTGCTGGTAGGGGGGCAGGAGGTGACGGACTACGCCCTCAACAACGTAAAGGGGACGATTACCTTCGGGGCCGCTCCCGCCGTGGATTCGGAGGTCCGTATGGATTACTCCTACGAAAGGGGGCACGCCATAGGAAATATCCGACAGTGGAGCGGAAGACGGTGTTTCTTGAGGGTGTCTCTGCCTTACGATGCGCCGAACTCGGTACTGACGGCCCGGCTCAGGGTCATATCTCAATAGGGAGGTAATGTAATGGCGGTAAAAAGGATTGATACTCTGGGGTGTCACCCCCTGGTGCTAATGAAGAAATTGGCGGCCATAGGCGGGTTGGAGATACTCAAGGAGGAAAAACACGTCCACGACGGGGTGGAGTACCCCTACCACATCGTGGCGAAGGTGAAAGACGGGTTGTACGTGGAGGCGAAGGATCCTATATACGAGTTCGCAAGTACCCCCGAACTGTTACCTCGAAGAGTGTACCTTGGAGAGCTAGACGGAGATATCATGACATTGGAAGCGAGCTCTACGATGCTGGGGATCAGAAGCCAGACGGATTTCATGGCCCCTGTGATAAACTCGCAGACGCCACTCCCCGAGGGTCCTTTGGGATTAAGTATCTTATTCTCGTATTTTGGCAAGGCGTCAAATACAACTTCGTATGAGCTCAACTGTGGAGCCTACATAAACATAGACAACGGCTACTTGTTTGGAGGCCCTCTGTCGCGTAATAAAGAGAAAGTGATGCGTATAGGAGGTAAAAACCCGATAAGTCGTCTTGGTCTGACGGACAAATCAAATAACAACTATGTGTCTGTTAATCTTTTTACTTCCGACACACTGGAATATCCTTATAACGGGACATCCGCCGTTGTCATGAGTGCCTTTCTTGAGAACATCCAGTGCAAGCCTTTCCGTCCAAGCTGGTATAAGTACCATGAAACTCCCCGCATCTATTTCGGGCAGACTAGCGAAGGGCTAGGCGCCCCGATCGTGATATCTGGGACCATTATGCGGATAGGGACGGGTTTTTTAGAAGATCAGCTGGTATCTCCCACTCCCTGGAGAATTTTGCCCATAACCTCTTCGGTAATCAGCAACGAAGGTGGCGTTTTTTTCTGCTATGACGAAGGAGAGGAACACTCCGGGGTGCTGGGGCTCGTCCTTGTGGACACTTCTAAAGGCAACGGCCTTGATGGGGCTTTCCCTGCTATCTTCGACACTGATCTTTGTTGTGCCTTTTCGCCGCCCAGCAAGGGGGAGCATCTGGTCGTTTTAGGTAGCGAATCCAACCCGGAGGGAACTATCACGATGCAACTTTTTGCTCCTTCGCCACCTATTTCTACGGATTCCGTCAGTGGCGGCCCCGTCGTAACGGATCTTTTCGCCTATACGTCCGAGGAGATAAGGGGGGCAGTCCCCGGGGTTTTAGCGACGCCGGAGGCTCTTTCCGTCGGGTCCGTGGGGTGGCTGGATGGCAAGAGATATCGGGTCCATCTTCCCGGACGCATGCTCCAGATAGGTTAGATCCATGCCTACATATAAAAACGAAAAGTCCTACCCGATATCTTTCGGGCGGCATTACTGGGTACCCGGCGAGGAAAAACGGGTGCCCTTTTTCATTCCCGCCGAGGAGATCGGGCTTACCGTCGTCTCCGACGATCCTAAGCCTCGCTCTCAGGTGTTGTATTCCGGAGAGGTGACCGTCCCGCCCGGTGAGACCGTGACATTGCCGGTCCCCTATTGCGGCAAGCTCTCTCTCCAGGCGGCCACCGAGGGGGACGACGTTGCGGAGATCCATCTGGGCGAAAGAGCCATAAGGCTGGATGGGAATTACGGGCTCGACCTCGATAGTCTGGACTGGGGACGGCTGGGGGAGATCTCCCTGTCTTCCTCGGCGGGGGCAACAGTGAATCTTCTCGTTATGGAGGTGTCTTGATGGGACGTTTCATCAAGCAGACGGACATAGATCTCTCCCCGGTGTTGTCGGGAATGGGTGGTTTGTCTTCGAAGATGGACCGGATATGGGATCAGATAAAGACGCCGGGAGCCCCTCCGAAGAGCAACGTCGTCATGGTGGGAGCTTTGAGGTTGGGTATGGAATTGGAGACGCCGGAGGCGTAGCGAACGGCATAAAGTTTCGGGGAAGCTCGGCGTGGGCTTCCCTTTTTTTGTTCCGAAAAGAGGAGGAATCCCGATGAGAGAGAACGTCGAAAAGATCAAGGAAGCCCTGAGCACTCTGGTGGCCGACGCTAGGTATCTGAAAGAGCGGATGAACGAGCTGTCCGAGTGGAACAGTCTCAAGAAGGCAAGGGAGAATCTGTCGAATGTGGTCGATTTTGTCGGGCGTATAGTCGTGTTCGCCGAGTTGGCCACCTCGCAGGTGAAGGACGAGATCTCGGGGCTTCAGTCAAAGGACAAGAGAGACGCCGTCGTGGAATACCTGGATGGCTTGATAGTCCTTCCATGGTTTCTGGAGCCCTTCGATGGCCCCATCATCCGAGGACTGGTGGACTATGCCGTGGACAAACTGAACGAGCGCCTCGGTCACGACTGGGGGCTGGACAGGATAGAGGAGCTGGCGATCCATGGCAGGGACATATTGGATATAGCGGGCCCTTTGCCCTGGGAGGGGAGGGGGACGAAGTGACGGAGAGGTTCTCTGAGGTTCTCTCCGTGGTGTTGGGATTCGAGGGAGGATATGTGAACGATCCGGACGATAGGGGAGGACGGACCAATTACGGCATAACGGAAAGGACCTTGAGATCGGCATACGATAGAGAGATCGTACCCCATAACGACATACGATCTCTATCGATGGCTGAAGCTTCTCTCATCTACTGGTCCGACTACTGGGAGCCCATAGGAGCCGACGGAATGCCGAAACCGCTGGACCTTGTCATGTTCGACTGTGCCGTGAATCACGGGGTGGGTGGAGCCGTAAAGCTCCTACAGGAGGGGCTCAACTCGATATTGAGAGACACAGTCCTCGCAGTCGATGGAACGATGGGTCCGAGAACTCGGGCGGCGCTGGCGAATCTGAGAAAAGAGAACGCCAGGCTGACGAACGGAAGCGGTGACGTGAAGCCTTATTCTCTCCTTCGCTATCTCTGCCTCGAGGTTTTGATGAACCGTACGAGGCTGTACGATCGCCTCGCGGATAGGAATGTGTCGCAACGTAAGTTTCTGCGAGGGTGGATTCACAATAGGGTAGTGAAGCTGGGAAAATCGGCGGGACTGGAGGATTGAAGGAGGCCTGACTTTGCTTGATGACATCATGGAGACGTTGCGTCATATCCTGGCTCTTCTTTTGCCGCCCGCCCTGATGGCCATGGGAGGGTCGGCGGTTAAATATGGCCGCCTTCACCGGTCCGAATCTTTCTCCTGGAGAGAGTTTCTGGTCGGGATGGCAACGGCCGGTTTTGCCGGAATGGTTATGCACTGTCTTTGCCGCGGCCTTGGACTGAACATCTGGATCACTTCGGCTGTGGTGGCCATGTCCGGGTACAGCGCAGGTCAGCTGTTGGATTACGGACAGGAACTGCTCCTGAAGTGGCTGGAGCGTAAGACGAGATAAGAATACGCCCTCTCGGGAATCTCCTCGGGAGGGCTGTTTTTTTGTAGATGCAGGGAATTTTTATTCCATTGATTATTCCATGATCTATCCTAATCTATCCTCTTTGCTCATCCAGCCAGTCCGCCCACCACTGCATAAGCTCACGGCGTTGCGGCAGGTGTTCGGCGTGGTTGTAGGCGGCTCGTACTGCGTTCTTGGGGACGTGTGCGAGCTGCCTTTCTATGACGTCCGGTGACCAGCCGTGCTCGTTGGCGATAGTGCTGAACATCGAGCGGAACCCGTGACCGGTCATCTCCTCTTGAGTGTATCCCAGGCGACGGAGGGCGGCATTCACCGTCATATCCGACATAGGGATCTTGGAAGAGCGGACCGAGGGAAACAAAAAACGAGAATGCCCGGAGATATCTCGCAGTTCTTCCAGGACTTGGATTGCCTGGCGTGATAGAGGAATCCAGTGGATCCTCTTCATCTTCATCTTTGCGGCGGGGATCTTCCAAGTGTCTGCTTCTATCTCTTCCCATTCCGCTTTTCGAATCTCTCCGGGTCTTGCAAATGTGTATGCCTGGAAGAGGAGTGTCAATCTGATTTGTCCCTTGAGTCCCTCTTCTATGGATCTCATAAGCCCTCCGATCTGAGCGGGGTCTATCAATGTGGCCATATGTTTGTGCCGCACGGTCTGGAGAGCTCCTTTGAGATCCGCCGATATGTCCCTGTCGCATCTTCCGGTAGCCACTCCGTACCTCAGGATCTGACCACACATCTGGCGCGTTCGTCGGGCGGTTTCTATAGTCCCTCTCGACTCTATCTTTCTGAGCACGTCCAGAAGCTCCGGAGCGGTCAACGTGTCGACCTGGCGGTGACCGATATGGGGTATCAGAAGTTTATCTATCTTATATACGAGGGTTTCGATATACCTGGGAGCTTTCGTGGGGTACATTTTGACCTCGAGCCATTCGTGGGCCAGCTCCGCGAATGTGTTCACGTTTTTCTTCCCGCCGAGTTCCGGTAGTGTGGACACCAACTCATCTCGTTTTTGGCGGGCCTCTTTCAGTCCGATCTTAGGATATGCCCCTATAGACCGCCGTATTTCGCCATTCCCTCCCGGTTTTCTTTTGCGTATTCGCCAGTATTTTTTCCCCGTGGGGAGAATCTCTATATATAACCCGTCGCTGTCCAGCATGGAATAGCGGGTTTCTTGAGGTTTCAGTTTGCGTATCTGGGTGTCGGATAGCATATCGTACCCTCCTGTTTTGTGGACACCAGATATCCTCGTGTCCACATTTGTAGCCACATCGATCATGGATTGCCTCAATTCTACCTGGTCGAATGTGGACACACAACCCCAATAAAAGCAGTAGCCGTCCGGGTGTTGGACTCTCCCGGACGGCTACGAATATGCCATTGGCGGAGGGTGTGAGATTCGAACTCACGGAAGCTTGCGCCTCAACGGTTTTCAAGACCGCCACCTTCGACCGCTCGGTCAACCCTCCCAGTTTACCCAGACATTATAACAAGAAAAGCGGATAAGCCAAGGGCTCGTGATAAAATTGAGCTATACAGTGCGATATTCAGTCTACGGCAACCAAAAAGGAGGAATAAATATGACAACCAACGATCTTGTAGATAGAGTCCTATGTAATCGAGGAAAGGTAGCTGTTATAGGAGCTTCGGACAAGGTAAACCGCCCTGTTTACGACGTCATGTCCTATCTTAAATCGGCCGGTGTGCGGCTGTATCCCATAAATCCGAGGCTAAAGGAAAAGGAAATACTGGGGGAAAAATGCGTCTCCTCTTTGGCCGATATAGACGGTCCGTTGGACATAGTCTCGCTTTTCATATCCGCCCGATTTCAGGAAGGGCTGAGGGATGAGTTAAACGCTCTCCCCTATAAACCGGCAGTGTGGTTTCAGCCTGGGACTAAAAATTCCTCCCTGGAAGCCTCTTTAAGGGAGGACGGTTTCGAGGTGGTTAGCGACAATTGCATGAAGGTTGCACATCTGCGGCGCTGTACAGCACAAAAGCAAATAGTTTAAATCTTCTATTGTTTTTTTGAAGAGCTAAAACGGTATAATGAAAGTGTTCATCGAATGGGAGGATTTTACTTGAGGAAGAGCGTCTTTGTTTTTCGCGTCAGATATGCCGAGACCGACCAGATGGGAATAGCGCACCATGGAAACTATCTCACTTGGTTTGAGATGGGGCGTTCCACCCTATGCAGGGAATGGGGAAAACCCTATGCAAGTTGGGAGGACGAAGGGGTCTTCCTGCCGGTGGTCGAGGCTTCCTGTAGGTATAAATCTCCAGCGAGGTACGATGAGGAGCTTTCCTTGCATACCTCGGTGGAGCAGGTAAAACCCCATAGCGTTACGTTCAAATATAGGTTGTACAGAGGGGATAAGCTGTTGGCAGAGGGGAAGACCCGCCATGCCTTTGCTACTCCGGACGGTAAATTGATCCGTGGCGGTCACCCCCTTATCCGATGGCTTGAGGAACGGTCGACAGAGAGGCCGTAATCCAAAAGAGGGGGAGTCATCTTGAGCAAGAGAAGCATATTGTTAGGTAACGAGGCCATAGCGAGGGGTATCGTGGAGGCCGGATGCGAGATAGCCACTGCCTATCCCGGAACACCTTCTTCCGAGATCCTTCCTGCCGTGGCAGCTTATTCGGATCAGTTAGGAACCAAGACTGCGGTCGAATGGGGAGCCAACGAGAAGGTAGCCTACGAGATGGCGGTGTCGGCCTCTTTCGGAGGAAAGAGGACCTGCTGTATCATGAAGCAGGTCGGACTCAACGTGGCGGCCGATCCGTTTATGAGCACCGCCCATTTCGATCTCAAGGGCGGATTCCTGCTCGTGGTGTCCGATGATCCCGGTCCTCATAGTTCTCAGACGGAACAGGACAGCCGTTATTTCGCCATGTTCGCCAAGGTTCCGTGCTTCGATCCGTCGACCGCCGAGGAGGCGAAGGAGATGGTCTTCGACGCCTACGATCTCTCGGAGAGACACGGTATTGTGACCATGCTTCGACCTACCGGCAAGGTGGATCACGCAAGACAGGACGTTCCCCTGAGGGACGAGGTTTTGCCGCCTAAGAAGGACGAGTTCAAGAAGGACCCTAAAAGATGGGTTTGTCTTCCAGCTGGAGTCAGGGTAAATCACCCCAGACTAAACGATAAAAATGACGTCATTCGGAACGAATTCGAGAAAGATTACGAAAAATACAATTACATTGTTCCGGCGAAGGGTACCGCCCGTCTGGGTATCATAGCCGGAGGTACCACCTTTGCCTTCCTGTCCGACATGATCCGAACCAGCGGCAGGGACGACATAGAGATTCTCAAGATAGGCACTCCCGTCCCCCTTCCGGTCAAGTTGTGCGAGGAATTCATAGCACGTCACGAAAAGGTGTTGGTCCTCGAACAGACCTACCCAGTTATAGAGACTCAGCTGAACGACCGTAATAAGATAATGGGACGTTGGAACGGTTTCGTGCCGAGGGCGGGGGAACTTCTGCCTGAGCTGATAGAGGAGATCATAGCGAAGTGTCTCGGAGACGAGGTCGAGACATCTATCGACGAGGACGTGCTTTCGGCCATGGAGGAGATGCAAATAACCCCCAGGCCTCCCATGCTCTGTCCCGGATGCCCTCACAGGGCCAGTTTTTTTGCTATCAGGAAGGCCCTACCGAAGGCGATCACCCCCTCAGATATAGGGTGCTATACCTTGGGCATAATGCAAAAGGGAATAGACAGCGCCATAGACATGGGGGCTGCCGTAACAGCTGCCTCCGGTTTCTACCTGGCCTCTAAGGTCGACGGAGAGGAACGTCCGGTGGTCGCCACTATAGGAGACTCCACCTTCTTCCACAGTGGCCTCACCGGTTTGGCCAGCGCGGTCTACAACCGTCATGCCTTCGTACTCGCCATACTGGACAACCGTATTACCGCCATGACCGGAGGACAGTCCAGCCCCAACGTCGGGGCGAAACTGAGAAAGGGCGATCAGGGAGTTCAGATAGACCTGGAGCAGGTCTGTCGGGGCTGCGGTGTCTCCTACATCAAGACCGTGGAGGCCTACGATGTGGACGAGAACGTCGACGTCGTAAAGGACGCCTGGGCCTACGCCTGGGAGAACAAAGAGCCAGCGGTGTTGATCTTCAAACATCCCTGTATAACCATCCTCAAGGAGCCTCCGACCCCGAGGCCGGTAAGGATGGATCCAGAGGTTTGTATAGGCTGTAAATATTGTATTACCTCCTTCAATTGCCCCGGACTGGTCTTCGACGAGTCCTCCAAGAAGGCTTATATAGACGAGAGATACTGTGTCAACTGCGGTGTCTGTATGAGCGTATGTCCCCACGGGGCCATAGTTTTGAGAGAGGAGGCCTAATTATGCAGTTCGTCATAGTAGGTACCGGAGGTCAGGGTATTCTATTTGCCAGCAAGGCTCTGGGGCACATCGCCATGGAAAAAGGGCGTAGCGTCGTAGGCAGCGAGGTTCACGGCATGGCACAGAGAGGGGGCTCAGTCGTGAGCCACTTCAAGGTGGGAGAATATCTCAGTCCCCTGGTGAAGGTAGGAGAGGCCGACGTACTGCTCGCCTTCGACCAGAACGAAGCGGTCAGGAACCTTCATTATCTGAGGGACGGAGGGACCCTTGTAGTCAATCTATACGATCCCAAGGCCTTCCAAAACGACAGGCTTCAGAGCTCTCTGGATCGCCGTAAGATAGAGGTCCATCCCATAGAGGGGTACTCTATTTTGAAAGAACATATGGGAGGGCGGTTTCTTTTCCTGAACGTCCTGATCCTAGGGGCGATGTGCGGTGCTGGCGTCGGAGGCGTCTCGGTGGACGAGATGAATCAGGCCATAAGTGATCTGGCTCCCCCCCGTTTCGTAGAAGAAAACCTGAAGGTCCTAAAACTGGGGCATGAAGCTGCCAGATAATTGCTACGAGGGGGAGAGGAAGGGGGCTTTTGCCCCCTTTTTTATTCCCCTTCGGGCCTACACCCTGTTGGAGGTACTGGTCGTATTGGTTTTATTGTCCGTTGGAGCCGGATCGGTTTTTTTAGTGATCTCTGGAGAAAACTGGAGAAACTACTGTGCCAAAGACGAGGCGCTCCGTATGACCCGATGGTTGACGAATCGTTATCAGCGGTCCATCATGTACCGTAGATTCTTTTTCCTGATCATTTCCGAGCACGGGAGCGGCGTGGACAGGATTGGTCTTACCTGGATGGATCCGACCGAGAAGGAGATATTCAGGCTAAAATACTGTATCCTATCCAGATCGGGACCTTTCAGCCTGTCTTTTTATTCTCCGATCTACCGGACCTTGTCCCCTGGAATGACCCTTCACATATATACTACTGATGATACAAAAAAACCTCCTCTTGGGAAGATAGTCCTTCCTGTAAAGGGGGTTCCATATATGGAGTGGTTCCGACATTGATCTGGGTAGAGAGTCATATTTTAATTTGGAGGTTGTTCGCAGAATGGCAGTAAAACCATGGTGGAGAGAGACCATCGAGACGATACTTTGGGCGGTAGTTCTGGCATTGGTCATTCGTACCTTTGTGGTCCAGGCTTTTTGGATTCCTAGTGGCTCGATGATCCCTACCCTTTTACCTGGCGACAGGGTTTTAGTGTGCAAGTTTTGGTATGCCCTTCAGGAGCCTGAAAGAGGTCAGATATTTGTCTTTAAGTATCCTGTGGATCCCAAGAGGGACTTTGTGAAACGGATAATAGGGCTGCCCGGAGACAAGGTCGCCATAAGACAGGGAGAGGTCTTTATCAACGGAAACCCAATAGAGGAGCCCTACGTTGGTTTTCCAGACGCCTACATCATGGACGAGGTTAAGGTCCCGGAGGGGCATTACTTCGCCATGGGAGACAACAGACCCAACTCTCAGGACAGTCGTTTTTGGGGGTTCGTCCCTGAGGACAACATAAGAGGCCCCGTATTTCTCCGTTACTGGCCGATCAAGCGGATAGGTTTGGTGGACTGATGTCGGGACGTACAGTTTGGTTTCCCGGCCATATGGCGAAGGGAACCAGAAAGCTCGAAGGACTTATCGGTAAGCTGGACCTTATCCTGGAGGTAAGGGACGCCAGAGCCCCGGAGGTAACGGCATCGCCTCTTGCCTCATCCATGTCCAAGATCTGTCCGGTATGGAAGGTCCTTACCAAGAGCGACCTGGCGGATAAAAAGGTCACCGACGCTTGGCTTTCTCTGTATAGAAAGGGCTCGGGCAAGGCCTGGGCGGTGGACCTGTTGAAGGGGAAGATCGAGCCTATGAGAAGAGACTTGCTCAAGGCCTCTCCATCCCACCGGGAGCTGCGTCTGGCAGTAGTGGGGATCCCTAACGTCGGCAAATCCGCTCTTCTTAACTGTCTGGTAGGCAAGAAAAGCGCATCGGTCGGAGGCATACCGGGAGTAACGAAGGGAGTCTCATGGTACAAGGGCAGAGGCTTCCTAGTGGTGGACTCCCCGGGAATACTGGACCCCAAATCGGATGAACACATACAAAAAGCCCTGGCTTGGCTGGGATGCAGCAAGGCGGAGATCATAGGAGGTTACGACGCTGTGGCCTTTCGTCTGGTGGAGTTCCTTCTGGAAAAGGACCTGTGGTACGTCGTAAAGGACGCCTGGGGAGTGAATCCGGGAGAGGATCCCTACGAGACTTTGGAGTCCCTGGGCAGGCGACTGGGCTGTCTTCTGCCGGGAAACAAGGTGGATTTTACCCTGGCGGGACGGCGGTTTTTAGAGGCCTTCTCGGCGGGGAAGCTAGGAGCGTTCTCGCTGGAAAGACCGGGAGACCTCATAGGATGACCCTTTCCCCTGTCTTTGCCGGAGTGGACGAGGCGGGGAGAGGGCCCATGGCAGGGCCGGTTGTAGCGGCTGCTGCCATCTTGACCGAGGAACAGTCGGAGAGGCTCGTTTCCGCCGGTCTCAGGGACTCAAAAAAGATGACTCCTCTGAGAAGGGAAAAGGTCTTTTCCTTGATGGGGGAGCTCGGTGTGATCTGGGCCGCTCAGGCGGCATCGGTCGAACGGATAGACAAGATAAACATACTGCGAGCTACCTTGTGGGCAATGAGACGGTCGGTAGAGAGGCTGCCTTCCCGTCTGTTCGACGGCGTCTTGGTGGACGGAGACAAAGAGATCCCCGATCTTATATGGCCTCAGAGAGTCTGTCCCCACGGAGACGATGTATATCCTCAGATCTCCGCCGCATCGGTGGTCGCCAAGGTGCTGAGGGACAGGGCTATGGTCGCCTTGGACCGTCTGTATCCCGCCTACGGTTTTGCGTCCCACAAAGGATACGGGACCAAGGCTCATAGGAACGCCCTTGAGGCGATGGGGCCGTCGCCGATTCACAGAAAAAGCTTCCACTGGAGAGGTCCGGCATGATAGACGGAATAGGAAATTCCAACAACTTGAACATTGGGGTAGGAAGAGGACAGACCCCGGATATCTCGAAAGGGGCTATGACCCTAAAGGCCAAAGGCATAGCCGACGGGACCGTCGTGGAGGGGCGGGTGCTATCCGCCGAGAACGGAACCTACACGGTCCGTATCGCCGGACAGAACCTCATGGCACGATCCAACCTGACACTATATCCGGGGCAGCATTTTCAGGCTCTCTGGGACGCCAAGGGCGACGTGCCGGTATTGCGGCTTCGTCCGGAGGACGCAGCCCTTTTGGGAAAGCTCCCTCAGGGAGACCGAGAAGCGGCGTCGCTGCTTCTGTCCAAAGGGCTTCCTCTGACCGACGAACTTATGTTAGGTCTTCGAAGGGAGTTTCGCCGTCTGGGAGGTGACTCGGTCTCTATGAATTCTCTGGTAGAACTGATGGCTCGAGGCGAGGCAGTGACTTCAGAAAAGGCCAATCTTCTGTCCTGGTACCTTTCAATGGACTCTAACTCTGTGGCAGCCCAATGGCGCAGGATAAGAGAGGAGCTTCGGGAAAGGTCACGCCGAGGGGAACACCCTCTCGAGTCGCTCCGCGATATGAAAGAGGGCGAGGACGAATCTAGCCTTTTTCTTCGGGCTCACTCTCTGGTCTCCCGTCCTCCCCGTGAGCCCTTCTCTCATGCGGCTCTTGCTGGGGCCTGGTGGCCCTCTCCCGACGAAGATTCACTGCCTGCCCGGGTCCGATTCAGCTCCTCCGGAGGCGGTCCTGGAGAGGAACGCCGTTACTATCAGGTTTCCTTTGCCCTGGACGGAGTGGCCATAGGAGAGGTGTCCGGACGGTTGGAATCGGACGGGAAAGCCCTGGCCGTATCTATAAACGCCGAGGATCCGGCAGGTCGAGACATCATATTGGAAAGACTTAACGAACTCAGGGACGATCTATCCGACCTTGAAATGTCCCTTCAATATCTAGGGGTAGAGGGCAGGAGAAAAGACGATGGCCGCCGCTATCTCAGATTGGACATAGAGGCATGAACGACGGCGATAAAGGCCGCTTCAAGGCGGCAGCCCTGAAATACGACAGAGAGGAAAGAGAGGCCCCCCATCTCGTCGCATCCGGATCGGGAAGGATAGCCGAGAGAATCGTTGAGGTCGCCCGCGAGGCGGAGGTCCCCATAGTGGAGGACGCCGCTCTGGTCAGCGCCCTCCTGGCGTTGGATATAGGGGAGGAAATACCTCTCGACCTCTACGAGGCGGTCGCAAGGGTCCTGGCCTTCATATACAAAGTCGACGTGGGAAGTCGATAACCGTGACCGCCCCTCATCTCGAAAAGGGCAAGCGAGGAGAGGACCTCGCCTGTCGTTACCTTCGAAACCTGGGATGGACCGTCCTGGAAAGAAACGTACGTTTCCGCAGGGGAGAGCTGGATATAGTCGCTAGGGATGGGGATACCCTGGTGATAGTCGAGGTCCGATTCAGGACTACCGGCATAATAATGTCTCCCGAGGACTCGGTGGGACCGAGAAAACTCAGGCGCCTCGTGATCGCAGGGGCTGCCTACGTAGAAAAGACGGGGTGGAACGGGTTCTGGCGGATCGATCTGATCGCCTTGACTGAGAGGAAGGGACGTTTGTTCCTGAATCATTGTCGGGACATCACGGGAGGAGATGTGGTGTTGTGAACCCAGTAAAAGCCGTCACATTGAGAGGTGTCGAGGCCAGAGAGGTGGACGTAGAGGTGGAGATGGCAGGAGGACTGTTCTCCATCTCCATAGTCGGCCTTCCGGACGCATCGGTCAGGGAATCCAAGGAGAGGGTCCGGGCTGCCCTCAGGTCTGTCGGCGTCTCTCTGAAGGGAAGAATAGCGGTGAACCTCGCCCCGGCCGACCTTCCTAAGGAAGGAACCCTCATGGACCTGCCCATAGCGGTGGGGTTGGCGCTTCGTTCCGACAGGTTGCCTCTGTCCAGGCCATCTCTCTTCATGGGAGAGCTTGCCCTGGACGGAAAAATACGCCCTGTGAGAGGTGCCGTGCCTGCCGCCATCTTGGCTCGAAAATCCGGCATGCCTCTATACGTCCCGGAGGGCAACGCCACCCAGGTTGGTTTAGTCTCCGACGTAGAGGCATACGTGGTGGATCATCTGTCCTCTCTTCTGAGCCATATAAAATCCGGCTCGGACCTCCCTAGGGTGAAGCCGGAAAAACCGGGATCGGACATACCTGCGGCGGATCCCGACTTCGGCGATATCAGAGGCCAATCTGCGGCCAAAAGGGCCTTGGAGATAGCCGCGGCAGGACACCATAACGTTCTGTTGGTCGGGGCTCCCGGCAGCGGTAAGACGATGTTGGCCCGGGCGTTGAGGGGAATTCTGCCTCCACTGTCGGATCGTGAGCTCCTGGAGACCCTTACTGTCAGGAGCACCCTGGGCAGCGATGGACCTCTGGATCGTCAGCCCCCTTTCAGAATCGTCCATCATACCGCATCGACCGTGGCGGTCTGCGGCGGAGGTTCTGCCCTCAGGCCCGGTGAGATATCCCTGGCCCACAGAGGGGTCCTGTTTTTGGACGAGTTCACCGAATTTCGTCGAGATCTCGTCGAGGCCATGAGGCAGCCTCTCGAGGACGGGGCTATCTCGGTCAGCAGGGCCTCCGGAACGGTTGAATATCCCTCCAGAGTCCTACTGGTGTTGGCGGCCAACCCCTGTGGGTGCGGGTGGTACGGTGATCCAGTCGAGACCTGTAAATGTTCCGCCTCCGAGCTTGAGAGATACAGACGTAAATTCTCCGGACCGATGATGGACAGAGTCGATCTCCATATATCGGTGCCTCGTCTATCTCCTGAGGAATTGGTCGGACTGTCCGTGGCGGCGTCGGAAAAAAGCGATTCTATACGAGATAGAGTCTGCATGGCCAGGTCCGCACAGAGGGAACGATGGCGTCGATGGGGCTATGGCTGCAACGCCGAGGTGCCGGAAAAACTTCTCAGAAAAGAGATGGCCCTATCCCAGGAGGGAAAGGCCGTCCTGATCAAGATGGCAAACCGGTTGAACCTCTCGGGAAGGGGAATGTCCAGGGTTCTGAAGGTCTCCAGGACCGTGGCTGACCTTGCCGGAGAGACGGAGGTCTCTAAGGTAGCGGTCATGGAGGCCCTATCCTACAGAGGGGAAAATCGATCATGACCCGTAGCGAAAGAGCCCTGTTGGCTCTAAACTTCTCTGTGAACGCCCCGGGGCAGTGGGCTCGTGAGCTGGACCTTCTGGGAGAGACCGCCGAATCCCTTGTGTCGAATCGAAAGCTGGCCCTATCCCTGGGATTCAAAGAAGACCGATGGGAAAGAATGGCTGGGCTCTACGGTTCTGACTGGCCGGAGGAGGAGATGGAGAGAGCCTCTCGCTTCGGTGCCCAGGTTTTTTTCAGAGGGGATCCCCTTTTCCCCGACGGACTGGACCACTCTGACGACCCTCCCGTCGTCCTCTACGTAAAGGGATCCTGGCCTATACCTGGCCCCTGTGTCTCTATCGTCGGTACCAGAAGATGTTCTCCCTACGGTTCCCAGGTAGCTCGCGCCTTGGCGGAGAGACTGGCCTTAGCCGGGGTCCTGGTGGTCAGCGGAGGAGCCATGGGTATCGATGGATCCGCTCATTCCGGTGCGTTGGAAGGCCAAGGGGCTACCGTCGCAGTCCTTGGAACCGGTGTTGATGTCGTCTATCCTAGAGGACACGAGCAACTTTTCTCATCCATATCGGAAAAACGAGGTGCCTTGATGAGCCGTTTCCCTATGGGAATCAGGGGAAACCGTTGGCATTTTCCGAAAAGAAACGGTATTATTGCGGCGTTGGCCGATCATCTGGTCGTGGTGGAATCCCCCATAAAGGGTGGATCCATGATAACCGCAGGATTGGCCGGCGAGATGGGGCGCCCTGTATGGGCCGTTCCCGGACCTATTGTGCAGAAAGTCTCACAGGGATCGAACAAGCTCCTCTTCGACGGAGCACAGCCCCTTTGGGATCTGGATGAATTCGTCTCATTCGTAGCAGGAAGGGACTCGCAGCTGTCTCTTTTTCCTCCCGGGGAACCCCCTAAGCCGTCTCCTTTGCTGGAGGAAATAGCCACGTCCGGGGGGATCACCGCCGACGGCCTGGCGGACAAACTGGGTATATCCGTGCCGGAAGTCCTGGCGACTTTGGCCGATCTGGAGGCGGATGAAAAGATATACCGTTCCGGCCCGGGGCGTTGGTGCGCTCTTTTGTGAGAATAGAGAGGGGTTTTCTCGTGCTTGCCGAAGAAGGACAGGATCTTAATATATTTGTAATATCTGACTTTACCGGAGAGACCGCCCATAGCGTGGCCTTGGCCGCTGCGAGGCAGTTCCCTGATAAGAGGATAAAATTCACCCGCTATCGTTACCTGAAGGAGCCGGACATGGCTCGTCAGGTCTGTGAGTTGGCTAAAGAATCCGGAGCAGTGATAGTCTGCACCCTCGTAGAACATAAGATAAGGGCCTGTTTCCGAAAGGAAGCCCAGAGATATGGCGTCGAGGTCGTCGATATATTCGGACCTCTCATGGACGCCTTCTCATCCCATCTGGGAGTTCCTCCGCTAGAGGAGCCGGGGCTGATGCATCAGATGGACGAAGCCTACTTCAAGAGGGTCAAGGCAATAGAATACTCGATCACCTGCGACGACGGAAGCAATCCCCATCTTCTGGGAGAGGCCGACTTGGTCATACTTGGGGTCTCCAGAACCTGCAAGACCCCCCTCTCCATGTATCTCGCCAACAAAGGCTATCGTACCGGCAACATCCCCCTCGTTCCTGAGCTGGATCCGCCGGAGCAGCTTTTTCAGGTCCCCAGAGCTCGCATAGTGGGGCTGGTCATAGATCCCAACGCTCTGATGCAGATTCGAAGAGAAAGGCTCCAGATGCTTGGTCTGGACCCGGAGAAAGCCTCTTACGCCCAGAGGGATAGAGTCGAAAAAGAGCTCGTCTACGCTCGGTCGGTCATGAACAGAGTTGGCGCTACAGTTTTCGACGTAACCGGCAGAGCCATCGAGGAGACCGCTCAGGAGGTTTTGGATTTTATCGGAAACAACTCCTGAAACACCTAGGGCCCCATATCCTCCTTTATCTCGTCCATCAGACATGCGAGGGTCAGGTTGAGCTTGGCCATAGGGTCCTGACCGTCCATGCCTAAAATCTCCCATATCCTGTTCTGGCGGTACCTGAGGGTGTTGTAGTGTATCTTAAGATCAGCTGCGGCGGTCTTCAGATGCCAGCCGGATCTAACCAGCGACCTTAGTGTATCCCTTGCGTCCTTGTCCTGCCGGATGACGTTCATGTAGCGATTAACGAACTTCGTGTTCTTAGCAGTTGGGGGGAGGCTCCTGAGCACGTCGTATATTTCCATGTCCTGCCAGAAGGATACCGGTCCCTTGTCGAGGCGACCTCCCAAGACGATGGCCTCCATCGCCTCCTCGTGGCTTTTCCACGCCTCCACCGCGTTGTCCACAACGGAGCCTACCCCTATGGAGAACTCCTCTCTACCCTTTCTCTTTGAAAGAAACTCAGCGAGAGCAGACTCCAGATCGTTCCTCCATTCCTTACTCTTTACCGGTAGCAACAAGACCAGATCGTCCATTACCGTCCCCTGCAAAGCCGAGGGAAAACGGGATTGAAACCACCGAGATAGGAGATATACCGGTTCCGAGGTATTCTTGCCTCCGTTGAATTTCGCCACGAGAACTAGCAGCGAGCCAGTGATCCCCGATCCCCTTTCGGCGGCCTTTCTCAGAGATCTCTCGGCCAGCCTTCTGTTCTTTGCCAGGATGTCCCTGACAAGGTCGCCCTTCATCTGGTGGTTCTCTTCCGACCTACCCTTTCTTTCCTCTATAGCCAATCTCAGAGCGGTGGTCCCGAATCGGAGAATCTGGGATTCCCCGGTTGGATCTGCCCCCTCCTCCCTGTAGTAGAGAACGTAGCCCAGCCTCTCGC
Source organism: Dethiosulfovibrio peptidovorans DSM 11002 (assembly GCF_000172975.1). Taxonomy (NCBI): domain Bacteria; kingdom Thermotogati; phylum Synergistota; class Synergistia; order Synergistales; family Dethiosulfovibrionaceae; genus Dethiosulfovibrio; species Dethiosulfovibrio peptidovorans. Next base: position 314,276 of record NZ_ABTR02000001.1, on the reverse strand, counting down.
CCTTGTCCTCGACTGTTCCGTGAGGGTATATAGCTATAAGCTCGTGGAGAGGCATCTCCTTGACCTGAGACACGAACTGGCTCGATTTTGCCGCCAGGTGCAGATTCCCCGTGTCGTTTTCCCAGAAAGCGACGTTGCCCAGGAATTCTCCCAGAATCTGGACGGTCTCCTCAACTCCCTTCCTATCCTCTATGGACCTCATGAATACAGATGCCGGATTGCCCTCGTTTTGTAGAGGGTCCATGTCAGTAAACTCCCTCCCCGCTTATACAGCATAAACCTCTTTGAGTTGTTTTATTTCATAATAAAGGTTGAATATAGTGTTTCAGTGTCGCTATACCATAGATTTATGCCGTTATTTATGTCAAATAATACCACGTATCGCCCGTTTTTTCGGGGCATAATAGGGCAAGTTCGTTATGGATACCGGGGAGGAGATCTTCAATGGCTTACAGATACGTGAGATGGTTCAACGGAATAGGCAAAGACGATGTCGCCTTGGTCGGGGGAAAAGGTGCCAACCTCGGGGAGCTAACAGTGAACGGTGTGGACGTGCCTCCCGGTTTCTGCGTAACCGCCCAGGCCTATGTCGACTTTATCAAAGGAGCCGGGATAGAGGGAAAGATAAGGGAGGCCGTCGGCTCGGTGGACGTGGAGAGCTCCGTCGATCTGTCCAGGGCCTGCGATTCAGTCAGAAGACTTATAGAGGAGTCTCCCATTCCGGTGGATATTGAGGCGGAGATACGCACCGCCTACCGAGAGCTTTCTGAGTCTATCGATCTGAACGATCCGAGGGTGGCAGTCCGCAGCTCCGCGACCGCCGAGGACCTACCCGACGCGTCCTTTGCAGGACAGCAGGATACCTATCTTCACGTGATAGGTGCCGACTCTGTCGTGGCTCACGTCAGGCGCTGCTGGGCTTCTCTGTGGACTGCCAGGGCGACCTATTACAGGCAGCGCCAGGGATACGATCACTTTCAGGTAGCCCTCAGCGCCGTGGTCCAAAAGATGGTCTCCAGCGAGAGGTCCGGCGTCATGTTCACAGCCAACCCCGTGACCAACAGTCGTTCTCAGATAATGATAGAGGCCAGCTGGGGGCTCGGAGAGGCGGTAGTCTCGGGAATGGTGACTCCCGACGAGTACATACTGGATAAAAGGGACCTGGCCCTTATGGACGTCAACGTGGCGGAGAAGAGGACCATGGTGGCGGAGAAGAAATCGGAGCAGGGTACGGTCTCCGTTCCGGTAGCCGACTTTCTGGGGCCTCAGTTCGTGGACAAACAGTGTCTGGGAGCGGAGGAAATAAGGGCCCTGGGATCGGCGGCACGTAGGATAGAGGAGATATACGGTGCTCCTATGGACATAGAATGGGCCTTCGACGGAGACACGTCACGGCTCTATATACTTCAGGCTCGTCCTATCACCACTCTCTTGGACGAGCCCAAGGCAAACGAGGAGGAGAAGGCCGTGGAGGATAAAAAGGCGCTCAAGGTATTGGTCAGAGGATTGGCCGCCTCTCCTGGCATAGCGTCGGGAACGGTGGTGGTGGTTAAGACTATCGACGAGATAGACAGGGTCGTGGATGGACAGATAATGGTTACCACCATGACGAATCCTGACATGGTTCCGGCCATGAAGAGGGCCGCCGCGGTCGTCACCGACGAAGGGGGACGAACCTGCCATGCCGCCATAGTTTCCAGGGAGCTGGGCATCCCCTGCATCGTAGGATCCAAGAACGGATCCTCTCGACTCTCCGAGGGAGCGGTTGTCACGGTGGACGCCACCAGAGGAGTGGTCTACGACGGAGCGGTATCTCTGTCTTCCGATGAGGATAAACACTCTCCTCTAGCGCCAGGAGCGGCCCCGTCCTACAACAGGGACATGGTCTACGATCTGGCCCCCGTGACGGGGACCAAGATATACATGAATCTCGGCGACTCGTCGGTGGTGAATAAATATAAAAACCTTCCCTTCGACGGAATAGGTCTCATGAGGACCGAGTTCATCTTCAACAGTTTGGGAGTGCATCCCATGTACATGGTCAAAAACGGCGAGGGAGACAAACTCATACACGAGATGTCCGAATCCGTTACTGCCGTCGCCCAGGCGGTATATCCCCGTCCCGTGGTTGTCCGCCTCAGTGACTTCAGGACCAACGAGTTCCGCGGCCTCAAGGGAGGGGAAGAGGTCGAGCCGGTAGAGAACAACCCCATGATAGGCTGGCGAGGGGTCTCCCGATATATCTCCGACGAATACGAGGAGGGCTTCCGACTGGAGTGTCGTGCCATCAAGAAGGTAAGAGACGAATACGGCCTCATAAACGTCTGGGTCATGCTTCCCTTCGTCCGGACTACCTGGGAGCTGGAGAGGGTCAAGGAAATATTGGCCTCCGAGGGGCTCGTCCGAAACAAGTCGTTCAAGCTCTGGATCATGGCCGAGGTCCCAGCGGTAGTCTTCGCAGCCGACGAGTTCGCCCAGATGGTGGACGGCTTCAGCATAGGCAGCAACGACCTCACCCAGCTGGTCATGGGGGTCGACAGGGACTCGGGTATACTGAACACTATGGGGTACTTCGACGAGAGGAATATCTCCGTTACCAGGGCGATAAAGACACTGATAGAGGCGGCCCATCGCCACGGTATCACCTGTTCCATCTGTGGTCAGGGTCCATCCCTCTATCCCGACTTCGCCGAGTTCCTCGTTAGGTCCGGCATAGATAGCATGAGCGTCAATCCTGACACGGTGGCCTACACCAGGAAACTGGTCGCCGGAGTAGAGCAGAGACTCATATTGAACGGAATAAGAGGATTGACAGGGCTTGACCGCTAGGCTTTGAATAGTCTATATAAGATCGAGGGCGAGGCTTCCGTTGCGGGAGACACTCGCCCTCGATTTTGACGTCTTTCGGTTGACAACTCCGCCGGTGAGGGTACAATGTCGGTCGTTTCATATATTTTCAAGCGAGGAATTGATGCCAGTGACTAGAACGCTACACGACGTAGAACGGTGGTTCTTGGATATGGACGCTCAGACCATGGTCTATCGCTATCTTGCCTGTAAAGACGTCCCTTCCGAGGTCGTTGAAAAAGCCATCGATGAGGCGGTAGCTTTCGGCAGAAGTCATCATCGTCCCGTCGACGCCGAGATATTCAGCGCATTCGTGGATACTTTTTTCATAGACATATGTCACGGACCCGAATGGGCCATCCGTAAAAACGACGGGGCCCCTTCCTGGATCTGTTGAGAGAGGAGGCGACGGATGGCTAAAGCGAAGAAAAAAACTAAAAGCGAAACCGGAACGGTGCTGGTGGTGGTAGAGTCTCCCACGAAGGCGAAAACCCTCACTAAGATGTTAGGTCCGGGCTACACCGTCAAGGCCAGCGTGGGGCACATAATGGACCTTCCTAAAAGCCGCCTGGCCATAGACGTTGACTCCAACTTTCAGCCGGAATACATATTGGTCAAGGGAAAGGCCAAGATCAAGAAGGAACTGGTCTCCCTGGCTTCCAAGAGTCGCAAGGTACTCTTGGCCTCCGACCCCGATAGAGAGGGAGAGGCCATAGCCTGGCACCTGGCCGGTCTGATGGACATAGAACCCGACTCGGAATGTCGCATAAGGGTCCATCAGATAACGAAGGACGCGGTGGTTCAGGCCCTGGACGATCCGGAGCCTATCGACATGGCCAAGGTCAACGCCCAGCAGGCCAGAAGGGTACTGGACCGTCTGGTCGGCTACACCCTAAGCCCGCTTCTGTGGAAGAAGATAAGATACGGCCTTTCCGCCGGAAGGGTACAGTCTGTGGCCTTGACCATACTCTGCCGTAGAGAGAAGGAGATAGAGACCTTCGAGCCTCAGCCCTACTGGATAGTGGAGGTTGACGGAAGCTCGGAGGACGGCCGTCGCTACCATCTGAAAGTAGAGAAAAAAGACGGAAAGACCCTCATGGTCAAGGGCCGTCCCATGAAGATAGACAGTGCCGAAAAAGCCCAGGAGATAGTCGAGACGGTAAAGAGAGAGGGCATAACAGTCACCTCCTTTACCACCAGAGAGGGACGCAGAAAGGCTCCCGCCCCCTTGAAGACCAGCACCCTACAGCAGGAGGCCGCAAGGAGACTTGGTTTCTCCCCTCGTCGGGCCATGAGGGTGGCCCAATCTCTGTTCGAAGGCATAAACATACATGGCAGAGGGCTTACAGGTCTTATAACCTACATGAGAACCGACAGTCTCAGATTGGCTCCCGAGGCCATCGGCTCCATAAGGGATCTGATCTCCAAGGGATGGGGTAAAAATTACCTTCCGGAAAAGGCAAACGTCTTTTCCTCTAAAGGAAGGTCTCAGGACGCTCACGAGGCCATCCGTCCCACCGACATATCCCTGAAGCCGGAGGATATAAAATCGGAGCTTACCCCGGAGCAGTATCGTCTCTACGACCTCATATGGCGTCGAACCGTGGCCTGTCAGATGACTCCTGCCAAGATAGATAACTCTACGGTTGAGGCCGCCTCGGGACCCTACGGTCTCAGACAGAAGGGAGCGGTCGTTCGTTTCGAGGGGTGGGGTGCCGTCTGGCCCATAGAGACCAAAGACGACATAGTGTCTCCCGCCGTCGAAGGCGAGACCCTCTCAGTCGACGGAGTGGACCAGGAGAGAAAAGAGACAAAGCCCCCCGCACGTTTCACCGAGGCAAGCCTCATAAAGACCCTGGAGGACGAAGGAGTCGGAAGGCCATCCACCTACGCATCCATAGTCGAAACCCTTTACGACAGGGCCTACGTCGAGAAAGACGACGAAAAGCACCTGGTCCCCACCGCTCTGGGACGATCGGTGGACGATTTTCTCCTCGATCATTTCGACGGTGACAGCGTATCGCCTATAGTCAACACCGGGTTCACCGCCACCATGGAGGAATCTCTGGATCTGGTGGAGGAAAACGAGAGAGACTGGGTAGACGTCGTATCTCAGTTCTGGGAACCCTTTACGAGGGCCATCGCCGAGGCGGAAAAGGCCCCAAAGGTTCCGCCGCCTCCGCCGGAATTCATCGGTGAGGACTGTCCCGAATGTGGCAAGCCTCTGGTGAAGAAAAGAGGACGTTTCGGCGAATTCATAGCCTGCAGCGGCTATCCGGAATGCAAGTACACCAGGCCTATCCTGAAGAAAATCGGGGTTCCCTGTCCTAAATGTGGCTCCGAGAAGGGCGGAGAGGTGGTTCAGAGAAAGAGCAAGAAGGGAAGGAACTTCTACGGCTGTTCCAGATACCCCGACTGCGATTTCGTATCCTGGAATAAACCAGCCGTCGAGAGATGTCCCGAATGCGGGGGACTCATGGAGTACAAGGGCAGATCTCGCACCCCCGTATGCACCCAATGCGGCCATAAGGGTGTCGAATGATGTCTAAAAGAATAACTGTCGTCGGTGCCGGTTTGGCCGGATCCGAGGCGGCCTGGCAGATCGCGGAGAGGGGGGTTAACGTCACTCTCGTTGAGATGCGGCCTAAGGTTTCATCTCCAGCCCATAAGACCGACCTTTTCGCCGAGCTGGTGTGCAGCAACTCCCTGGGTGGGGACACCGAAACGACTCCGGCAGGCATACTTAAATCCGAGCTTAGGGCCTTGGGCAGCCTGATCATGAAGGTCGCCGACGAGAACTCCGTTCCGGCTGGAAAGGCCCTTGCGGTCGACAGAGAGGGGTTCGCAGCTTCTGTGACGGATAGACTTCTGTCTCATCCGCTAATTCAGGTGGAACGACGGGAGGTCGAAGAAGTTCCGGAGGGCCCGGCGATATTGGCCACCGGTCCCCTCACCTCCGAGCCCTTGGCTAGATCCATAGGAGAGCTGGCAGGAGAAGAGTCCCTCTTCTTCTACGATGCCGTAGCGCCTCTGGTTTTGTCTGACACCATAGACATGACCATAGCCTACAGAAAAGACAGATACTCCGAGGAAGAGGGCGGAGACTATATAAACTGTCCTATGAACGAGGAACAGTATCGTGTTTTCCATAAAGCCCTCCTGGAGGCGGAGAGAGCCCCCCGTCACGACTTCGAGAGCAAGATAAAGTACTTCGAGGGGTGCATGCCCGTAGAGGCCCTGGCGGAAAGGGGCCCCGATACCCTGTGTTTCGGCCCTTTGCGTCCGGTAGGACTGGAGCATCCCGTTACGGGAGAGCGTTTCTTCGCGGTGGTCCAACTCAGACAGGACAATAGAGACGGTTCGGTCTACAACATAGTCGGTTTCCAGACCAACCTGAAGTGGGGGGAGCAGGACAGAGTCTTCCGGCTCATCCCCGGGCTGGAAAACGTGGAGTTCGTCCGCAAGGGAGTCATGCATAGAAACATATACGTCAACGCTCCCAAGGTCCTGGACGGACATCTTCGTTTCAGAGGCGGTGCAGAGGATATCTACCTTGCAGGACAGATATCCGGGGTGGAGGGGTATGTCGAGAGCGTTGCCATGGGCATGGTCGCGGCGCTAAATCTCCTGTCGTCCGATATGGAGCTGCCCCTCCCGGAATGGCCTGTGGAGACCGCCATAGGCGCCTTGCTGAATCGACTTTCCGACGACACTGTGAAGCGTTTTCAGCCTACCAACGTCAATTTGGGCATATTTCCCTCGCTGGGGGAGAGAATAAAGCTGAAGCCCGAGCGATGCCGTAGAGTAGCTCTCAGGGCCCGAGACCGTATGGACGATTTTCTTTCCGATACCAGGTGGAAAAAACTCTGGTCCGAGGAGTAGATACCGATTTAGTTCCACCTGATGGATTTTTAAGGGCAATATTTCCAATTGTGCTGTTTTGTGGTATCCTTTTATGCCATTAAACGGATCCCTTGGATCTATGGAAGAGGGCAAGAGCCCTCTTTTTCTGTGTCTTTTGAAAAGTTGGTGTTGTTTCTTCGAGGAGATGGTAGAATAACCAAATGAGTCTTCAGATATATTCCGCTATAGACGGATTTCTAGATCGTATGAACACATCAGGTCTATCAGAGCATACGATTACAAATTACGGAGTCGATTTGGCGCAATTCGCCGAATTCCTGGAGACACAGGGCGTTTCGGACGTGTCCGACATAGCCACCGGAGAGATTAGGGCCTTCGTAAGGTCCCTTTCCGGCTACGGTTTCGCTCCTGCGTCGGTGGGACGAAAACTGTCCGCCATAAAAAGCCTTATGAAGTACCTGTTCGAGGAGAGAGTCATAGAGAAGGACCCTTCCGGCAGGGTCAGAGGTCCTAGAAGATCCGATCGCCTTCCTCGGGCGATGTCGGTCGAACAGGTCTCCAGGATGATCGACTGTGCCTACGATGACGACGAACAGGGCTTGCGAAACGGTGCTCTGATAGAGCTGCTGTACGGATGCGGCCTCAGGGTAGCTGAGGTCGTCTCGGTTCGTTGGGAGGACGTGGAGATAGAGGAACGGTGGCTTAAGGTCATGGGAAAGGGCTCCAAGGAAAGAGCGGTTCCCTTTGGATCCATGGCTCAGAGGGCACTTACGGGACTCAGGGCCCTGTCCATGCCGGGAGACGAATACGTTTTCCCAGGTAAAAAAAGGGGCTGCCTGACGGTTCGAACGGTCCACAGGGTAGTCGTGGCCGCTGCAGCCAAGGCAGGAGTAAATGGGGTTACCCCCCATTCGTTGAGACACAGTTTCGCCACCCATCTGCTCGAGGGAGGAGCCTCCCTGAGGGTGGTACAGGAACTCCTGGGGCATGAACATCTCACGACCACCCAGAGATACCTCAGGATAACCGCTCAGCATCTAAAGAAGAGCTATGAATCGGCCCATCCTAGGGCTGGAGGTGACGCTTAAATGTTCGAAGGAACTACTATTCTCTGCGTCAGGCAGGGAGACAAGGTCGCCATGGCCGGAGACGGCCAGATGACCTTGGGAAACCAGATAATAAAATCCAACACGGTAAAGGTCCGTCGTCTTCACGGCGGAACAGTGTTGGCCGGCTTTGCCGGCTCCACCGCCGATGCCATGACATTGCTCGAGCTTTTCGAGAAAAAGCTTGAGGAACATGGAGGAAACCTTATGAGAGCCGCCGTCGAGCTGGGCAAACAGTGGCGTACTGATCGTATGCTTCGCCGTCTGGAGGCCATGATGTTGGTCGCAGACAGGTCCCACACTATACTCCTGTCCGGAGCCGGCGACATCATAGAGCCGGAGCATGACGCGGCTGCCATCGGATCCGGATCGGCCTACGCCCTCGCGGCCGCCAGGGCCTATATGGAATGCAGCGGCTGGGATGCAGATAAAATAGCCAGAAAGTCTCTCGAGATAGCCTCCAGCATCTGCATTTATACCGATGACGTGATTTCCATGGAGGTGCTGTAATGTTCGTAGAAGACGGATCCACCTTGGTCCCTTCCGCAATAGTCAGCTACCTGGACCGCTACATAGTCGGTCAGGATAAAGCCAAAAGGGCGGTGGCCATAGCCCTTAGGAACCGTTTTCGTAGAAGGATGCTCGATCCCGAACTGGCCAAGGAAGTCGCTCCTAAGAACATACTCATGGTAGGCCCTACCGGAGTCGGGAAAACTGAGATCGCCAGGCGATTGGCCGAGCTGGTAAACGCGCCCTTCGTCAAGGTGGAGGCTACCAAATTCACCGAGGTCGGATACGTTGGACGGGACGTCGAGTCCATGGTCCGAGACCTGGTGGAGACTGCCATCCAGATGGTCAAAAAGAGGATGCTCGAGGACGTTCAGACTCCCGCCATGGAAAGAGCCCGGGATAGAGTGGTCGACTTCCTGGTTCCCGGCAAAAAAACTCGTTCCGGAGGCATGCCCACCTTCATGAGCGTCATCAAGGGAATGAGCGGAGAGGACGACTCACAGGAAGAGGAGCAGGAGACGCCCGAAGAAGACAGAATGCGTCAGTCCACCCGTTCCAAGCTTCTGGACCTGCTTGCCCAGGGGAAACTGGACGACCGCGAGGTCGAGATAGAGATCCAGGAATCTCCCCAGATGGGAATTCCCATAATGGGTGGAGCAGGAATGGACGAGATGGGCATAAACCTCGGCGAGATGCTGGGTGGCCTGATGCCCAAGAAAAAAAAGCGAAAGACGATGAAGGTAAAAGATGCCCTAAGAGTCCTCCAGAACGAGGAAGCGGAGAAGCTCATAGACGTGGAGGCCGCTACCAGAATGGGGATGGAAAAAGCCCAGGAAGAGGGAATAATTTTCGTCGACGAGATAGACAAAATAGTCTCCAAGGGGAGCGGTGGAGGGGGGCATGACGTCAGTCGAGACGGGGTGCAGAGAGACCTGCTTCCCGTCGTGGAGGGATGCACCGTCCAGACGAAACACGGCCAGGTATCCACCGATCACGTTCTCTTCATAGCCGCCGGGGCCTTTCATCAGAGCAAACCGTCCGATTTGGTGCCGGAGCTTCAGGGCCGGTTCCCCATAAGGGTGGAGCTGGAGGCTCTTGATAAAGCCCAGCTGGCCAGGATACTTACCGAGCCCAAGCATAGCCTCATAGAACAATACGAAGCCCTCCTGAAGACGGAGGAAGTCTATCTTGTCTTCGAGGACGAGGGAGTCCGAGAGATCGCCTCCCTGGCCGAGAGGATGAACCTGGAGATGGAAAACATCGGAGCCAGGCGACTTCACACAATGGTCGAACAGCTCCTGGAGGATATAAGTTTCGAGGCCCCCGAACGCAAGGGAGAGACCTTCACCGTAGATGGATCTTTCGTAAAAGATCGTCTGGAACCACTGGTGAAAGACAGCGACGTCAGACGTTATCTACTTTAAGCCTCATGCGTCCGGCGTAGCTCCGTTTTTGAACGGCAATAATTTAAGGAGGGTTTTTGAATGGAAAAGGTAAACGATAACATAGTCTCTAACTCCGAAGAGATGCAGGATCTGCTCGAAAAGACCAGATTGGTCGGAAGGGCTCTTCAGAGTCGCAGAGAGGGGACCAAGCCGGACTACAGCAAGTTGGCCAGGCTTTTAGGGGAGTTCTCCACCGCGAACGTATACATCCTGAGTCGAGACGGCCAGATACTGGGGCATTCCTGGGTCAGCGAGTACCATTCCGAGGCCATAGCGTCCTTCCTGGAGACCGGCTATATGCCGGAGAGTTTCATCGAGCGGCTCAACCAACAGAGGGAAAGCCTCATGAGCAAGTCCGACGCCTATATGTTCGACGACCCTGAGGAGAAGAGCTCCGAGCCGGAGAAGGACGCTCTCTTCGTTCCCATATATGGTGCGGCCGAGAGACTGGGAACCCTGATGCTGGTCCGCTTCGCCGAGACCTTCAGGACCAAGGACTTCGTTCTGGCCGAATATCTCGCCACTCTGGTCGGTATAGAGATCCTCCACGAGAGGACCAAGATAATCGAGGAGCGTGCCAGGGAGCGACTGGTCGTTCAGATGGCCATGAGGGCTCTCTCCTACTCCGAGGTGGAGTCGATAAAACACATAATCAAGGAGCTCAACGCCTTCGAGGGTGTCGTAATAGCCAGCAAGGTGGCAGATAGAGTCGGAGTTACCAGAAGCGTTATAGTAAATGCCCTGCGAAAACTAGAAAGTGCCGGTATAATAGAGAGCAGGAGCCTCGGTATGAAAGGCACCTTCATCAAGATATTGAGTCCCCTCTTCATAGAGGAGCTAGGGATGGAAATCGGAGTGTAAAACAAACGGAGGTGGTATCGTGTTCGATCTAACCTGGAAGGTGATGGAAAAGGATCTTCAGGGGCTGGCTCATAGATTTCGTTCCGTAGGCCAAAACCTGGCCAACGCCAACACTCCCGGCTATGCCAGGAGGGAGGTCTCCTTCGAGGATCAGCTGGACGATATCGTCAACGGGCCTAAGAGACTGCCCATGGCGACCACCGACCCGAAACACATGACGACCCACGCCAGATCGGTTGAGGAGGTAACTCCCAGAGAGGACAGAATTCCCGATCAACTCTATCGGCTGGACAGGAACAACGTCGACCCCGAGATCGAGATGGCAAAACTGGCTGAGACCAAGATGGGCTACGAAGCCATGACCCGCCTGGTTTCCAAAAAAGTATCGGGTTACAAGACGGCCATGGGAGGATAGGAGAGATAAAATGAGAGTTTTCAAGTCGATAGACGTAGCTGCCAGCTCGCTTACCGCCCATAGACTCTGGATGGACACCATCTCTCAGAACCTGGCCAACGTCAACTCTTCCAGAACGCCGGAAGGAGGGCCTTACGTCAGGAGAGTTCCGGTGTTCCAGCAGATACTGGACGAGATCGGAGAAGATGGCAAGGTCAAGGGCGGAGTAAAGGTGGTCGAGATTGCCAAAGACACCACCACCGCTCCCAGGCTGGTCTATCAGCCCGACCATCCCGACGCAGACCAGGAAGGCTATGTAGCCATGCCCAACGTCAGCGTGGTCAGGGAAATGGCGGATATGATGGTGGCCAGCAGGGCCTACGAGGCCAACCTGGCCGTCACCACCTCGGCCAAAAGCATGTGGACCGGCGCTCTTGATATTCTCAAGGGATGACTATGGACTCTTCGGAGGGGCCCCTTTAGGGGCCTCTCCTCTTCTCTTGCCCCTTAGGAAAAGGTCCTGTAAAATCAAACCCTTGGAAATATCAAAAAACACGGAGAGTGATATGTATGATCCATCGAATAAGATCGGCCGTCTTAGTGGTCCTTTGCGTCCTTCTGTATTCATCGACTGCGGGATGGGCGATGTCCCACATGGAAAAAGCCAAGGCTCTGGACGAATACATAAGAGAGCAGTATCGTTCATCCTCTCAGTTCAAGACTCGGGAGAAAGAGGCTTCCTCGAAGGAAGGGCTTCGTAGAGCCATAGCGAAGGGCTTCAGACACTACAACGGCGAGGTATCCTGGGCGAAGGCGCTGGAATATGCCGGTTACGTAATAGAGGCCTGCGATAAATACGGGATAAACGACCCTGCTTTGATCGCCGGAATGATAGTCAAGGAATCCAGGGTCCGTCCCAGAGCAAGATCTCGCTACGCCTACGGACTTATGCAGATATACTGGAAGGTTCATCGTAAGTCAATAGCTCAAACCTTCCCATGGATAAAGAACACCGAAAGCCTGATGTCTCCCAGGAACAACATACTGGTCGGTACCTGGATATTCTCCAACTATCTCAAGAGCACAGGAGGCAACGTTGAGAAAGCCCTGCACAGGTATCTCGGTGCCAACAGCAGCAGATATGTCTCGAAGATAATGTCATATAGGGGGACCATGCGGAGGAACGCCGCCGCAGTCTCTAAATAAAAGGCTAATTACGCAATAAGGAGGAAATCGGGATGAGTACCGTAAAAGAGACCCACAGTTTTGAGACCGAGGCCAAGCAGATACTGGACATGATGATCTACTCGGTTTACTCGAACAAGGACATTTTTTTGCGAGAGCTCATCTCCAACGCATCTGATGCGCTGGACAAGCTTCACCTGGAATCTCTGACGGACCACGGCCTTAGCGAATATGCCAAGGATCCCTTCATCCGCATAGTCAGGGACGAGCAGGACCGCAACCTGTCCGTATCGGACAACGGAATAGGGATGGACAAAGACGAAATCGTGTCCTACATCGGTACCATAGCTAAATCTGGAACGAAGGAATTTCTGGATAGGCTGAAGGAAAAACGGGAAGGCGACGCCGCCGAGATGCTCATAGGCCAGTTCGGAGTCGGATTCTACTCCGCCTTTATGGTGGCCGACAGGGTAACTCTTCTAACTCGAAAGGCCGGATCCGAGAAGGCCTGGCGTTGGGAATCATCCGGAGACGGAACCTACACGCTAGAGGAGGCGGATCGCCCCATACCGGGAACCACTGTCACCCTTCATCTAAAAGAATCCGATCCGGAAAACGGAATGAAGGACTACACCTCCGAATGGGTTATCCGTGAGATAGTTCGGACCTACTCGGACTTCGTCTCCTATCCCATAAAAATGCAGGTCGAGAAACCCAAGGACGACAACGGCAAGGTGCTGGAGGACGAGACCTTGAACTCCATGAAAGCCCTCTGGATGCGTCAGGAGGACGAGGTCACAGACGAGGAATACCGACAGTTCTACCGTCACGTCGCCCACGACTGGCAGGATCCTCTAGCGAGGATAGTCTTCTCCACCGAGGGTGTAAACGAGATGCACGGCATACTGTTCATCCCCCCCAAAGCCCCTTACGACATGTTCATGAGGGAGGGACGAAAGGGGATCGATCTCTACGTAAAAAGGGTCTTCATCATGGACGACTGCGACGAGATCCTGCCGGGCTACCTTCGTTTCGTCAAGGGAGTAGTTGACTCGGAAGACCTCTCCCTCAATATATCCAGGGAGATTCTCCAGCAGGATCGGCAGGTCAGGCTGATCCGTAAAAGCGTGGCGAGAAAGACCCTTCAGACCCTGAAAAAGATGCTCAAGGAAGATCGAGAGAAGTATCTCAAGTTTTGGGACGAGTTCGGTGTGGTCCTCAAGGAAGGGTTGATCCAGGGCGAAGGAGAGGAGGAGACCGTCAAGAAGCTCTGTCTTTTCTCCTCCACCGATTCGGAAAGACTCACTACGTTGGACGAATACGTAGACCGTATGCCCGAAGGACAGGACGTCATCCATTACATAACCGGACCATCCGTCGAGGTTCTAAGAAAATCTCCTCACATTGAATCGCTTTTGGAGAGGGGTGAGGAGGTGCTTCTTCTTGCCGACCCTGTGGACGAAATGTGGGTCCAGGGAGCATCGTTCCGTGACAAGGAGCTTCGCTCCGTGGCCAAGATTGCGGTCGACGAGGAAAACGACGAAGCCAGGAAAGATCTGGGAGGACTGCTCGACTTCATCAAAGACAGCCTTAAAGAGGAGATAAAAGACGTCAGGGTCTCCTCTCGGCTAACGTCCTCTCCTGCCTGTCTCGTCGGCGACGAGGACGACATTACCCCACAGATGGAGAGGATCATGAAGGCCATGGGGCAGGAGGTTCCAGATGTAAAAAGGGTGCTTGAGATCAACCCGGGTCATCGCGTTCTCAAGAGTATGGCCTCCATGTTGGAGAAGGGCGACGAAGAATCGCTTCGACCGTTTTGTTCCGTGCTATACGGACAGGCCGTACTGGCTGAAGGAGGAACCTTAAAGGATCCTGCCGAGTTCGGCCGTCAGTTGAGCGTCGTCATGGAGAAGGCCCTGAAGTAACCGGGGTTTCCATTTGCCCACGACACCCTTTGTGTGATATCTTGGTCTTAAGAAGAGGACGCCGAAGGGCGAAAATATAAGCTAGTCACGACGAATTTCGAGGAGGAAAAGGGATGGAAAGATTAGTCAACGACAT